>JACQMU010000060.1 GCA_016203425.1 Candidatus Woesearchaeota archaeon | reverse complement strand
GCGATGGATAATGATTTGGAAATTTCAGAATCTCTTGCCGCAATTTTTGTGTTCATCAAACATGTTAATGTTTTGTTGCGCTCAAAAAAAGTTGGTGTGAATGATGCAAAAAAAATAAAGGATGTTATGCTTGAGTTTGACAAAGTTTTAGGAGTTATCAAAAAAAATGAAGACACGATTCCTGAAGAAATTCAGTCGTTGGTTGATGAGCGTGATGCCGCAAGAGCTGTTAAAAACTTTGCGCGTTCTGATGAAATAAGGGAAGAACTGCAAAAACAAGGTTTTGTTCTTGAGGATACTCCTGAAGGGACGCGGGTTAAGAAAACTGTTTAATTCTTTTTGCAAACAAACATCACGTGGTCTTTTTTGTATGGTTCAAGGTTTATTTCTTGCACTATTTCTGTGTCTTGCTGTAATTGTTCTCTTACATCGTTAAATATTTGTTTTGGTTCTTTTGTGGCATCTATGCTTCTGGCTTTTATAATTAAGAATGCGTGGCTATTCTTTTTTACAAATCGTAAGTTTTTAAGGAATATTTCAACTTGGTTTTTTTGTGCTATGTCTTGGTACAGCCAGTCAACATCTTTTATTTTGTCTGCGTAAGTTTGTGGCTGGTTTGCATCTGCGAGTATTGGTGCAATGTTTTGTCGTTCTTCTGCTAAGAATACTAATTCCCTGCATACTGTGGGTGAAATTTCAACTGCAAAGACAAATCCTTGCTCGCCAACAATGTCTGAGATGTGTGAGACTGTTGTTCCTGTGCTTGCGCCTAAATACAGCACAACATCATTTGCTTTCAAAAATGTTTGTTTGAGTCGTTTGTGGAGTGCGGCAGATAGTTTGCTTGTTATGGGATTCCAAAGTCGATAAGCGCCTGAGCTGTCTTTTGTATAGATTTTTTTGTTGTCTGCAAAAATGCCGGGGAATATTTCTTGTATCATGGTATTTTTTGTTTGATTTCTTTTTTTAGTTGGTCGAAAATAAAACTGCCTTTAAAATAATAAACTTTTGCTGCGATGGCAATTTTGCTTGCCAATATTCTTGCTGTTTTTCCTTTATTCTTCGCTGATGCTTTTTCAACTAATGGGTGTGTGGCGAGGATGCCGTATTTTGGTGTTTTTGCGCCTTCTTTTAAATGTTTAAATAATGCTTTTTGTGCTCCTAAAAGTTGTATGGTTGATGCTGGCATCATTGCTAAGTTTTTTAGTGAGCCTGCTAATATCAATAATTTTGCTGTCAGTGTTGTTTCTAAAATTTCTAAAATGTTTTTGCAGTTGTTTTTTAGCTTTGTTTCAGCGTATTTTAATATTTCTTGTTGTGTTGCTGATATTTGCTGTATTGTTTTTGCAAAGTTTTGTATTGCAGTTATGTCTTTTTCCTCGAGTTTGCCGCCCATTGTTTCTTTTTTTTGTGTGGTCTTGGTATTGGCTATTGCATCGACAAATGTTTTGTTGTCTTTTGTTTCGTGGGAGAACTCTGGATTGTATAATTCGCACCACATTCGTAACTTTTCAATGAGGGTGTTAGTTACTGTGGTGAGTGTTTCGAGTGTTGTTGCTGCTTGAATTATTAGCGTGTCTTCGCCCACTGATTGCTTGATTTTTTGTTTTGTTTCTATTATTGTTTGTTCTCTCAATTGGCGGAATTGCATAGCGGTTCTTAATGAACAATACTTAAAAAGGTGCGGTTGTTCTATCGTCAAAATATTAACAAAGACATTTTTATTGTCGCTGTTGCCGTGCGGCGCGCTTGGGGTTGTCCCTTCGGGTGAGCGCGCAGGGTGTGGAACGTAGTGACACGACCGTCGCACTGGCAACAACAGCGACAGAACACTAATTTCTTAATTTCATAGTTATTTTTTTCCTTCTTATTTTCGAAAGTATTGTTTCTTTTGCAGGTACAATTCTTGTCAGGTATTTTCCCACAATGTTTTTGCGCATGTTGTTGTATGCAAAGATTGTTAGTCCTGTTGCGATTGCGCAGTAAATTATTATTGTCAACAATTCTTGCCAGAATGTTCCTATGGTTGCGTTCAGGACGATGGTTTTTCTGAGGAGTGCGCTTGTCACAACAAATGGGTTGTAGTGTGCGAGCCATCCGAGCCATGGTGACATGCTTTCTATTGGTAATATTACGTCAGAAAATAGGAGAAATCCTGTGGATAAAAATGTTGATGCGAGTATTGCTGTTTCTTCTGTTGCAAAAACATATCCTATTATCATTCCTGCGAGTGTGAAAAATATTATTGTCAGCAGGCTTATGATTAGTGTTATGAACAGTGATGCAAGTACTTGTGATGAGAAGAATATTGTTGCCACGAGTAGTATTACAAGTAACTGGGCGGTGAGTAGCAGTGCGCTTGTTGCAAATGTTGACGTGAGAAATATTGTGTCTGTTGTTGGCGTTAGGAAGTTTCTGAGTGCAACTGGTGAGTTTCTTTCGAGCAGTATTAGGATTGGTGTTAGTAATAATGCTGTGTACATGATGACTAACGCTATTATTGTTGGGAACAAATAATTGAGGTATGATTTTGCAGTTGCTACTGGTTTTATTGTTGTTGCGATTGGTTGTGCAATGCTTCCTGGGTCTGTTACTTTTATCGTGCCTACTGTTTTTTCCATTTCGTTGAGTGATTTTTGCAGTTCGAGGATGCTGATGAGTGCTTTGTCGAGCATTGTTCTGATTGTTGAGAGTTGTTGGATGGTTAGTTGTCGCGCGTTTGATGCCGCGTCTATTTTTGTTTTTGTTGTTGTGATTTTGTTGATTATTGAGTTCATGACTGTGTCGTAGTCGTTTGATTCTTGTGTGAGCAGGTTTTTTGTTGTTGTCATTCTTTCTTTGAGTGTTCCGATGTCGTTGACTGTTGTTTTCAGGTATTCGTGGATGTTGTTTTTTAGGTCTGGTGAGGCTGCGCTTGCTTGTATTAAGTCGTCTATTGTTCCTATATATTGTAGTGCTTGTTGGGTTGCGCTTTCTCCGAGGTTGACAGAGTTTTCAGCCCAGTGCTGGATGCGGTTTTTTTGTAGTGTTAGGTTTGTTAGTCCTGCTTGGTTTGGGTCGAGTGACAGGTCTAATTCTTCGAGTTGTGCTGTTATGTCGTAGATGCGCTTGCTTGCTTCGTCGTTTTGGCTGGTGAGTGTTGTGACTGATTGTTTTCTTTTGTTGATTTGTTGTTTGGTGAAGTCAAGTGCGCGTATGATTTCTGTTGTGAGGTTTGTGCTTAGTTCTTTTGAGCGCTGGGCTATTTGTTCGTTGATGATGCTGGTGATTGTCCATGCGAGGTTGAGTTTTGAATAGTCGAGATAAAATGTTATTTCATTTGATTGTGCTAATGCTGGTTTGAAGTCTGGTGCAAAGACGATGCATGCGTGGATTTCTCCTTCTTTGATTGCGTCAATGCAGTTTTCTTCGCTGTTGTATGAGTTTGTCTTGAATTGTTTTTCGTGGAGTTTGTCGATGAATGATTTGGTGAGTGTGTTGTGTGCTGCAGAGTATGTTCCTATTTTGACGCTGTATGGGTTTGTGTTGTCGAATGCTATGCCTGCAAAGAATATTAATAATAATGGTCCGAGAATGATTAATAGTGTTGATGTTTTTGTTCTGAGGAGTACTTTTGTGTTTTTTGTTACTATGATTAGGATTCCTTGAATGATGTTTGCCAGTTGTTTTTTGTTTGGTAGCTTCATTTTTTTAGGGGTTTGCTGATAAGGTTTTCGAAGATTGTTCTGAGTGTTGCTTTGCTTGAATGCAATTGTGTTATGCTGTCGTTTGATTGGTGGATGATGTGTGGTAGTTTTGACATGATTGTTTCTGGCACAGATGTAGTGATGATTAATTGGTGGTTTTTTTCTGTTATTGTTGTGCCTTTGAATGCGTGGAGCAGTTTGGTGATTTTTGTGTATGCCTTGTGTGTTGTTTCGAGGGTTATTGTGTAGTTTCGTGCGTAGATGTTTTTGAGTTCTGCCGGCGTGCCTGTTTCCATTATTTTGTTGTTGCGCAGTATTGCGATGTGCGTGCAGTGTTTTTCTGCGTCGTCAATAAGGTGTGTTGCAACAACGATTGTGGTTCCGCTTTTGTGTATTTGTGTTATTAGTTGCCAGATGTCTTCTGCTGCTATGGGGTCAAGGTCTGCTGTTGGCTCGTCGAGTATGAGTAATGCTGGCTGGTTGACGATTGCGCAGGCAATGTCCAGTTTTTTTTGTTGTGCTGCTGACAGGTTTTGTGCAGGTGTGTTTTTTTCGTCATTTATGTTGGCGAGTGTGATTGCTGTTTTTGTTCGTTCTGTGATTTCAACTCCTCTGAGTCCGTGTAGTGCTGCGAAATGTTGTATGTTTTCTTGTACTGTTAGTTTTGGATAGATTGCTGGTGTTTGTGGCGCAAACCCTACAATTGGTTTTATGGCTTCTGGGTGTTTTATGACAGATTGTGCCTGCTGGTCTTTTAGTGTCAGAATTACGTCTCCTGAGTCTGGTTCAAGGAATCCTACAATTGTGTATAATAGTGTTGATTTGCCTGCCCCGCTTGTGCCGATGATGCCTAAGAGTTCTCCTGCAGGTATTGTTAGGTCTGTTCTGTCAAGAACCAGTTTTCCATTAATTGTTTTTGTTACGCCTTCTATTTTTATGAATGCAAGTGCGTGTTCTGTGCTGTTTAATTTTTCAATGTATTGTTGTATGATGTCTTCTGGCCATCCTGCTTTGATTAGGTGCTGTGTGAGTTCTTTTTCAGGTGTTCCTTTTGCAAGTGTTGTGCTGATGTGTTTTTCGAGAGCTTCCTCTGCCGGCATATGTAATTCTCAGGTGTGTTGTTATAAAAGTTAATGTTACCACTGAAGAATAGTTCTTGACAGAATCTGCCATACATAATATTTTTATACAACACGTTGTGTCCTCGTAGTATGCTTTGTGAATTGTGTGGCAAGCCGGATGCTGTTGTTGAGTGTGTTGTTGAAGGCATTTCTATGAAGGTTTGCGTGCAGTGTAAAAAGTTTGGCAGAGTTGTTGGCAGGGTTAGGGAGAAATTACCTGAGCTTGTGCCTAAAAAAAGTGTTTTTGATGATGCACCGGCTGAGTTAATTGTAATTGATTATGGAAAACGCATCAAAAATGCTCGAGAGCGTTCGAACAAAACACAGGATGAATTTGCGCAGATGATTAATGAAAAAGTTTCTTTGTTGCGTAAAATGGAAGCTGGCCAGTTTGAGCTTCCTTTGGAGACTGCCAGAAAGATGGAGCGTCTGTTGAGAATTCAGTTGGTTGAGAAGGATGAATCGTCTAAAGTTAAAATGCTGCATGAACATAAAAAATCTGAGGGGTTCACAATTGGCGACATTATTAAGTTAAAGGGGAAGAAGAATGCTTGAAAAACTTGTTGCTGGAGTAAGTGTTGCTGCGTCATTGTTTTTTTCAGGCTGTACTACTTATCGTCCTATGAATGTTGAAACTGCGCGCCCAGCAGTTGAATTTCCTGAAGCAATTAAAAAAAAATATGCTGTTGCTTCTTTTGATGCGTGGAAGAAGGATTTTGTTAGCTCAACAAGAGATTATACTGAATATCATGTTAAGTTGTTTTCTAATAATGCAGAAGTTAGTTCTTTTCAGACAATTGAGTCGAGAGTTGGCAATAATGATCAGTGGATTGTTATGTATCCTATTCTTGGTGGTGATGATCTTGAGCTGCCCGGTTTTATTGCGAGGAATGTTTTTGCTGATGAAGGTATAAGCACTGCGGTTATTTTGCGGAAAGACACGTTAATGGACGTGGAAGGTCCTCATCGCCCTTTGCATTCTGATGACGCGAACGTTGTTGATGTTGAGGATTACCTGCAGAACTCTTTGGTCGATACTGCGCGTGTTTTAAAATATTTGAAGGCAAGTGGCATGAAGGATTTTGGTTTTATGGGAATTAGTTTGGGTGGCATGCAGGTTGTTGGCACTGCTGCTGTGTTTCCTGAATCAAAGATAAATATTATGCTTATGGCTGGTGGCAATGTTGAGGAGATTGTAATGAATTCTACAGAAAAGCCTGTGAAAATTTATCGGGATTATTGGGTGCGCGAGCTTGGTGAAGAAAAGTTTCGTGAGGATTTACGGAAATTGCGTGTTGAGCCGTTGGCGTTCGCTAAGTATGTTTCGACTGACAAGGTGCGCATGGTTATTACTACTAAAGATGATGCTGTGCCTACAAAATGTCAGTTTGCATTATATGATGCGCTTGGCCAGCCTGAATGCTTGCTGGTGCCAAGCAATCATTACACGCTTATTATTTATTTTTTTCAGACAGCTGATTTTGTAACTCGTGAGATTAATGAAGCATTTGGAAAGGAATAAATCATGTACTCTTGCCCGTAATTTATTGAATACACTTTTTCTCGCCCTTTGCTTATTTTCATCAGGAGCTCTTTTTTTCTTTCTTGACATTTGTTTTTGTCGGCATAGTTACTGCAGGGATAAAATTCTGTAGTGTATGCAACTGTGCTTGTATTTTTGTGTGCGTCATAAATTTCGTGTGCTGTTTCTATGTCTTGATAAAATGGAATGAACAATTTGTCAGAATAGGCTGCTGGAATTGGGTTTGCTGTCAGGATTGGCCCTCGCAATTTGTCAAAGAAAGTGTAGAACTCCATGATTGGTTCGTTTGTTGTTTTGATTGCAGTGTATTCTTGGTGTGCGTTAAAAACAAATGTTATGATGAAGATTGTGATGAATGCTGTCTTAATCTTGTTATTTTTTGTAGACAAAATTCCTTGTGCTGCAAAAATTGAGAGGTATGGTAAGAATAAGAGTGCAAACCTCACTTGTTTGTTCATGGCGATTGTAAAGTACGCAGCAAAAAACAGTATTGTCCAAAACACAACGTTCCTGTTTTTATCCTTGCTGTTAAATAATGCCGGGATTGCAAAAATCAATAAAATGTTTTGTTTTAATAGTTCAATCAGGTAATAAAGTATGCTGTACAAATAAGAAATTATTGTTCCGTCAATGACTGAAAATGTTGGGTTATTTTGGTGTGGGGCAGCTGCAATT
>JACQMU010000059.1 GCA_016203425.1 Candidatus Woesearchaeota archaeon | reverse complement strand
ATATAGAGGAAGATTTGGAATTTGCGCGCAGGACAGAGGAAGCGTGGAAGCGTTATGAGAGCGGAGAATTTAAGTCATTGCCTGTTGATGATTTTCTTGCAGAGCTTGAAAAATGTTGAATGTTGAACATTCTCCTAATTTTCTTTCAGTTGTTGCGAAAATAAAAAATGCCGGTGAAAAAGAACGGATTAGAAAATTGATTAAGAAAATTATTGAAGTTCCTGAAATCGGCAAGCCAATGCGGTATTCAAGGCAGGGCACGAGAGAAGTTTATGCAGGTTCATTTAGGCTTTCTTATAGTTATGTTAAAAAAGAAGACAAATTAATTTTTCTTGATTTGTATAGGAAAGGGGGTTGATTTTCGTAATGTAGTTTCCTTTCCTATGTTAGCGGAATTTAACTATTTTCATACGGTTATTAAATTCCGCCACTATATCATAAGGACAAACAATAAATCATTTCGCCCTCGCGCTCGCACGGCTTCGCCGTGCTCGCGAAATTCTATTTGTTCAAGAATGTTTGTAATGTCAAGATTGGTTCATTCACTGCTTTTTTAGTGAATTTTATGTCTGCAGTAATTAAGGTGGTGTTTTGATATTTTGCCAGTGCAAGAAATATTGCGTCATAAACAGTGCAGTTGTAATGATATGCAAGAGAAATCGCTTTTTCAAAGAGAGGGGGTGTTGGAATTCTGACATTAAATCCGAGACCAATACATGCCGTAAGAGCATCTCGTACGTCGCGTTCACTGAAGTTTTTGTTCCATCGAAGACTGTTGGCTAATTCGTAAAGCGCAAGGTCGGGAACAAAGACGATAATATTCTCATCATGTATCTGCTTGAGCAATGCAATTGCTTGAGGAGAGTCGTTTTCATTGGTGTACAATTTTACGATGATTGAAGTATCTAGAACACACGTTTTTTGCGCCATTTAGTAATTTCCTTCGTGCCAGACCATGTTCCTGCTTTTTGCCGTAGTCTGTTCATTATTTTAAGTGATTCCTCTAATTGTAATGTATTGCAGTGTTGTTTCACAATTTGTGTAAAATGTTGTGCAATTGTTTGTCCTTGGCGTACAGAGTCTATCTTGAAAAGCTTCCATGTCTCTGCGTCAACACCCTTAATTGTAACTGTTGTTGCCATAAAGTAAGAAAAGTAAGACTTGTTTAAATAGTTTGTGTCCTCGCGCTCGCACGGCTTCGCCGTGCTCGCGAGGGTGAGTTACATTTTTAAAGAACAGATTATTCGTTTGCTTCTATGCCTTCAGAACGCTACGATCCGAAAAGTATTGAGCCAGAAATGCTTGCTTTTTGGGACAAGAATAAAATCTATGTTAAAGCTAAAGATAAGAACAAAAAGCCTTTTTATTTTTTAGATGGTCCGCCTTATACTTCTGGCAGTGTTCATATTGGTACTGCGTGGAATAAATCTTTGAAGGATATGTTTTTGCGTTACAAAAGAATGCGTGGTTTTGATGTGTGGGATCGTGCTGGTTATGACATGCATGGTTTGCCTACAGAGCATAAGGTTCAGGACAAGTTTAATGTTCATTTGAAGGAAGAAATTGTCAAGTTTGGTGTTGCAAAGTTTGTGAAAGAATGTGAGAATCTTTGCATCACAAACATGCACTTAATGTCCAAAGACTTTCAGCGTATGGGTGTCTGGATGAACTTCAACAATCCATATCAATCAATAAAAAAAGAATTTATTGAGGGTGAATGGTGGCTCATAAAGCAGGCGCACGAAAAAGGCAGATTGTACGAAAGTTTGCGAACTATGACTTGGTGTGCGAATTGTGAGACTTCTGTTGCAAAGCATGAATTAGAGTATGAATCTGTTAAGGATAATTCTATTTTTGTGAAGTTTAAGGTTAAGAATGCTGAAAATGAATTTTTGATTGTGTGGACTACGACTCCTTGGACTATTCCTTTTAATCTTGCTGTGATGGTGAATCCAGATATTGATTACGTGCGCGCAAAAGTTGATGATGAGGTGTGGATTGTTGCAAAGCCTTTGTCAATTGCAGTTATTGGCGCTGTTGCAAACAAGCAATTTACTGTAATGGAACAACTAAAGGGTTCTGCATTGGACGGCTTGGAATACGTGCATCCTTTTGCTGATGTAATAAATTATTCTGTTATTAAAAAACAGTCTGTTCGTGTTCACACTGTTGTTTTGTCGTCAGAATATGTTGATACTACTGCAGGCACTGGGCTTGTTCATTGTGCCCCTGGTTGTGGTCCTGAGGATTATGAGGTTGGTCACAAGTATGGCATTCCTCCTTTCAATAGTATTAATGAGCGTGGTGTTTTTCCAGCTGATATGGGTGAATTTTCTGGTTTTGTTGCAAAGAAAGATGATTCAAAATTTACTGAGGCATTAAAAAAGCTCAATGCAATTATTGAAACAACTGTTGTTGAGCATGATTATGCTCATTGCTGGCGCTGTCATAAGCCGGTTATTTTTCGCACGACAAAACAGTGGTTTTTCAAAGTTGAAGATTTGAAAGACAAAATGATTGCTGCTAACAAAGACATCGAGTGGACTCCGCATGCTGCATTTAATGCTTTTGATTCGTGGCTGAAAAATCTTAGAGACAATTCAATCTCCAAACAAAATTTTTGGGGCACGCCTTTGCCTGTCTGGCGTTGTGATGCGTGCAATGATTATGAGGTTATTTCTTCTGTTGCCGAGCTTGAACAGCGTTCGAGAACAAAAGTTACAGAACTCCACAAGCCTTGGATTGATGAGATAGAAATTCCTTGTGCTTGTGGAAAAAAGAAAAAGCGTGTTCCTGACATTCTTGATGTTTGGGTTGATGCTGGCACGACTTCTTGGAATTGTCTTGATTTTCCTCAGCGTAAGGATTTGTTTGAAAAGCTTTTTCCTGCCGAGTTTATTTTGGAGGGCAAGGACCAGATTCGCGGCTGGTTTAATTTGTTGATGGTTGCTTCAATGATTGCTCTTGGAAGTCCTTCTTTTAAGTCTGTTTACATGCATGGTTTTATTCAGGATGCTCTTGGCAGGAAGATGTCTAAATCTCTTGGCAACTATATTTTGCCTGAGGAAGTTATTGGTGTTCATGGTGCTGATACGTTGAGGTATTACATGATTGGCGGCACTGCCCCTGGTTTGGACTTTAATTACAATCAAGATGATGCAAAGCTGAAAAACAAGAATCTCGGTGTGTTGTGGAACATTCATAATTTTTTGCTTGACCTTGCAAGGGTGAATAATATTAATCATGCAGAGATTAAGAGTGTTGAAAAGAATTTTGGTGTTGAAGAAAAATATATTTTGTCTCGTTTGCATTCAACTATTCAGCTTGTAACGCAGTGTTTTGATGAGCATCGCTTGAATGAAATTCCTTTGCTTGTTGAGGCATTGTTCCTCGATCTTAGTCGTACGTACATTCAGCTTGTTCGTGAAAAATCTTCTGTTGGTTCTGTTGAAGAAAAACAGTCTGTTGTGGTCACGATTTATGCTGTTCTTTTGGAAGTTTTGAAATTGTTTGCTCCTGTTGCTCCTTTTATTGTTGAAAAAATGTATCAGAATCTTAAAACTGCTTTTAGTCTTGAAACAGACAGCGTTCATTTGCTTGACTGGCCTGTTGCTGACAAAGAATTGATTAATCCTTCGTTAGAGCAGGACATGGTTCTTGCCCAGCGTGTTGTTCAGGCCGCTCTTGCTTGCCGTGAAAAAGCCCAGCTTGGCGTGCGTTGGCCTGTGAAAAATATTGAGGTTGTTACATCTGATTCTGGTGTTGAAGCTGCTGTTGAGGATATGGAAGAACTTATTAAAGTTCAGGCTAATGTCAAGGAAGTTCACGTTCATCAAAAATTGCCGCGAATTAAGGAAACTGTTAGTATTGATCATGGTAAGATTGGTGCTTTGTTTGGCAGTGCTTCTCCGAAGATTCTTGCTAAGCTTTCGTTGACTCCCCCTAACAAGCTTGTTGAAGAATTGGCAAAAGAGGGCAGGATTACTGTGCTTCTTGACAATCAAAAGATTGAGCTTGCTCGCGATGTTTTCATTGTTAATCGTTTGATTCCGCCTGAATTTGTTGAATCTGAGTTTAAGGATGGTTTTGTGTATCTTAACAAGGTTGTTGATGCAGGGCTTGAAGCAGAGGGTTTTAGCCGTGAATTAATGCGCCGCATTCAATCGTTAAGAAAGACTGCTGGGCTTGAAAAACAGCATCGTATTGACTTGTTTGTCAGAATGAGTGCAGGAATACGTTCTCGTCTTTCTGGATGGAAGGATAAGATTGCTGAAAAGGTTGGTGCTTTTTCTGTTGCTTTTGAAACAGTTGAGCCTCAAAAGCAGTATTCTCACAAGAGTGTTGAAAAGATTAAGAATGAGGAGTTTGTTGTTTGGTTTATTGTGGTTTGAGGAATTCAATAATTTTTCTGTCAGTTTCAGTCATCTTTAATTTTTGTGTTTCTTTTGGAGTAAACCATCCCCAGTTTTGTCCTTCGCAGAGTTTTAAATGAGTTTTATCACTGCAATATTCTGTGTAGACGTATTTTGTGCCTTCTCTGCCGCTCATCGCGTATGGTTGTACAACTATGAGATCGTGTGTTTTGACTGTGTGACACAATTCTTCTAGAATTTCTCGTTTCAGTGCTTCCTCTGGTGTTTCTTCTTCTTCAATCCCACCTCCAAAGAATGCCCAATGATCTGGTGCAAAAGATGCATTTTTTGTTCTATGTTGTAATAATATTTTTTTGTCAGCATCGTAAAGGATGAGCAGTGCAACATCGCGGCGCATGAAAAGAAGGCAGAAAGCGCAGGTTATAAGATTTGTGAACAGCAAGACTGTATCAACGTTCTTGTTCGCAGCGTGGCGTGCGGCCAGACGGGGGTTGCTTTGCGGCACGCTTGACGCAAAGGCTTACCAACGAGCTTTTGCGAAGTTGGAAAGAATCCATTCGGGATGGCTGGCAGGGCGTGGAACGCAGTGACATGACCGTCGCACCGCCACCGCTGCGCAGTAGATTAACACAACTTGACAATATTTAGTGTTGTGAAAAATATAGTTTCAACAACAACAATGCTTAAAAGGAGACGTGCTATTAAAGGTATTTTAACGTCGAGAGTAAAGAGGTGTATGGTAGTGAACGCAGTTACTGCAATTCTTTTAACAATGGTTGTTGACTACATTCGTGTTCGCAAGTCTAATATTAAAGAGCTTAATGAAATGATTGAGTCTCGTAAAAGCCAGAAGCTTGTGTGGCTTGCTACACTTGCCATTCCTGCTCTTGTTCTTGTTGTTGCGCTTGTTGGTTTGGCAGCAACATTATAATTTATATACATCCTCTTCATTTTTGTTGGCATGAAAAAGGTGGTTTTGTTTTTTATCGTCTTATTGTCAGTTTCTGTTTATGCGCAGATTGATGAGGAGACAATAACTGATTCTGGCGCACAGTGTGGTAATGGCGTGCGTGATGCTTTTGAGCCATGTGATCCTTCAAGTAATGAGTCTGGTGCTGACTTGTGTCCTGAAATTGGCAAGATTGCAGGCATTGCAATGGTTTGTCGGGAAGAAATTTGTTCTTGTTTGCCGAGGAAGTACATTGTTTGCGGCGACCATCATACTGGTGGCAATGAAATGTGCGAGGCTGATGACACTGATTATTGTGCTGATGTGGGTAATTTGTTGAATGCAAAGCTTGAGTGCAATTCAAAGAGTTGTTTGTGCCGTGCAGTAGAAGGAGCAATTGCAAAACCTGAGGTTCCTGTTGAAAATGTTTCCGAGTCTTTGTGCGGCAATCGTCATGTTGATGAAAATGAGCAGTGCGACCCTCCTGGCAGGCAGTGTTCTAATGAAAATGTTGATGGTGTTTGTGGTGATGATTGTTCGTGCCAGCCATTGCCGGGTGATGAGGTTGTTGTTGAGGAGAATGTTAGTGTTTTGTCTGAACCGCCTGTTGCTGAAGAGCAGTCTCAGGAAGCAAAAACTGAACAGGTTGCAGAAGAAGAAACTGTTGATGCTGATGAAGAGTCTGCTGATGTTGTTTCTGATGCAACGTATACTGTTGTTTTGATAATGCTGGTTGTTGTTTTTATTGTCGGGCT
>JACQMU010000005.1 GCA_016203425.1 Candidatus Woesearchaeota archaeon | reverse complement strand
TATAGATAGCAAAGAAAACACAGAATTATTAGAAAGAATAATCCAAATAACTGGTTTTTCTAAAGAAATGGTGTTGGGTGCAAATGCGGCTGATGAACAGTTGAATGGCGGTTGCACGTCAATTGCGCAGAATGGAGTTATTGGTCAAACGCTTGATTTATTTACTGTTGATTTGGTTGTTGTGAGAGAAGGCGATGCAGTGTATATCACAATGCCGCCTTATTTAACAATAATGGGGATGACGCCGAGGCTTGCCTTTTGCACTAATTTTATTAATGGCGAGGTGAAAGATGGTGTTCCAATTTCAAGCATCAGAAGAAATCTCCTGCGACAACAAAGTCTTGGTCAAGCAATAAATTATTTGTTAAATGTTGATCGCGCAACGCTGGCTAATTTTTTAGTGAGTGATGGCGAAAATGCGGTTGATGTTGAACTGAGTCTGAACTCAACTCGAATTCATCAACAACGAAAAAATGAACTGGGCGAATATTGCGCACACACTAATCATTTGGTATGCCCTAACTTTGAGGACGATGAGCAATGTCCAAGGTTAAAACGCGCTGTTGAGTTGTTGAAAGAAGGCAAAGATATTGCCGCCATTCTTGATGATAGCGTAATACGTCAACGCATCATGCCTGTGCCTTTTTTTGATGTTGATTTTGGCTCGATTGTTCACGTTAGCATGGATGTCAAAAAAAAGAAAATGCTGTATCGAGATCCGAGTATGAAAGAATATCAAACAATTGATGTGTAAACTATTTTCGCGAAAGTTATTAAACAGTGCGCATTATATTTCACGTCAATGACCACTAGCGAGCGTATTAAGGAACTTGAAGAGCATTTGCGTAACGCGCAATACAACAAGCACACAGAACACGCATTTGGCGTCATAAAAGCGCAGATTGCGCGCCTCAAAGAAAGAAAAGAAGCTGTGGCTGCAAAAAAGCTTGGTGGTGGTGGATTTGGAATTAAAAAAAGCGGGGACGCGACAGTTGTGTTGTTGGGATTTCCATCTACAGGAAAAAGCACACTGCTTAACAAGCTGACAAATGCAAAATCTAAAGTTGCGGCTTATGAATTCACAACACTTGATGTTGTGCCGGGGCTGTTGGAATACAAGCATGCAAAAATTCAGATTCTTGATGTTCCAGGAATAATTGCTGGGGCTTCACAGGGAAAAGGTAGGGGGCGAGAAGTATTGGCAATGGTGCGGAATGCAGACTTAATATTGATACTCATAGATGCACTGCACCCAGAACAATGCTCTGCAATACTAAAAGAAGTGGAAGATGCCGGTGTAAGGATTAACCAACGGCCGCCTGACATTAAGATATCAAAGAAAACAAGAGGCGGCATAGATATAGGAACAACTGTGCAGTTGACAAAAATAAGCAAAGAAACAATTATGGCCATATTAAGAGAATTCAGAATAAATAATGCTGATGTGCTGATAAGAACAAACATCACAGCAGATGAATTAATCGATGCTATAGACGGCACAAGACAATACGTGCCAGCAATAAAAGTGGTGAGCAAAACTGATTTATTGTCTGATGAAGGAATCTCTGTCATCACAAAAGAGCTCAGGCCAGACTTATTAGTCAGTGCAGAGCAAGGCAGAAACGTACAAGAACTAAAAGAGTTGATATTTCAAAAACTTAACTTCATAAGAATTTATCTGAAAGAAGTGAACAAAAAAGCAGACTTGGAAGTGCCACTTGTGCTCAAAGGCGGTGTAACATTGCGTTCTGTTTGTTCGCATATTCACAAAGATTTTGTGAAAAAGTTCAGGTTTGCCAAAATCTGGGGCAAAAGCGCAAAGTTTGAAGGCCAGCAGTTCAAGAATTTGGACAAGCAGTTAACAGACTGTGATGTTGTAGAATTGCACATTAAATAAATTTGTTGTTATTGTTGTTATATAATCTTTATTCCTGCAGAGCCGCCGCCGTCAATTGGAAGCGCTATGCCTGTAATGTGTTTTGATTCATCACTCGCAAGAAAAAGCGCTGCACTCGCGATTTCTTCAAGTGTGGGAAACTGGCCGCGAGGAATTTGTGCAGCAACTTTTTTCATTGACTCTGGTGTTGGAAACGTTTTTTGCAATAATTGTGTCTCAACAGGGCCTGGACACAATGCATTCACTCGAATGCCCTCTCGTGAGTGATCGAGCGCCATTGCTCGTGTTAAATTTACAACACCGCCTTTTGCTGCACAGTATGCTGCAACTTGTCTGCCGCCAAGCAGGCCGAAATATGATGCCACATTAACAATGCTCCCTGATTTATTTTTGCGCATGATTGGAATAACATATTTGCTGCATAAATACACACTTTTGAGGTCTGTTGCGATTACATCATCCCAGTCTTTTTCTTGCAGAGAAACAACGTCGCCGTTTCTCAAAATGCCTGCATTATTAACGAGAATATCAATACGCCCGTACTCTTTGATGACTGAAGAAACCATTGCCTCAACAGCTGTTGCATTTGTCACGTCACATTGAACGAACAATGCTTTGCCGCCTTCAGCTGTGATTTGTTGAACTGCTTCTGCACCTTTTTGTGAGCGTGCAACTATTGCAACGTAAGCATGTTCTTTTGCAAAGCTTTGAGCAATTGCTTTTCCAATTCCAGAACTCGCGCCTGTAACGATTGCAACTTTGTCATATAAACGCATGCACGTTTCACAACATTTGTTTGTTTATATAATTTTCTTAAATGAAAACTACACGAGACTCTTCAAATACTCTCCTTTCGTCTCAAACTTATTCTTTTTAGCCAATTTTTCCATTGCCTTATCAAGCCAGCTTCCGTATTGTGCTGCTTTTTTGTCGCGCCACGCAATATCCTGCATCAAACCACATTCTTCTGCTATTTCTCTGAGTATTATTTTTTTGTGTTCGTTATTGATTTTGCGTGAAATGTCTATCCCCATTGCAATCTTAATGACATCATTATCCAAGAATGGCGCTAACGCTTGAAATCCTAATTTTTTCATCAAGATTATGTCGCGCACTAAGTCTCGTTGCCACATTGCTTTGAGTCCGCGCCAGCATTCTGCGTGTTTATCTGTTGCTTTCAAATGTCTGTCATAGCCTGCAAAGATTTCTTCGCTACCGATGCCTGAGAATAATTTTGTTATGTTGTCTTTTTTTGCTAACTCAACTGCGGCATAAACCACAGATGCAACACCAATTGTAACAACGTTTGTATTGTTCAGCAATTTTATTGTTTTTTTGAACAATTCTTCTGCTTCCTCAATGGAATATTCTTTTATTCTGTGTTGTAACCCAAACTGTTGCGCCACTTTTTTTGCTGCATCAATGTCTGGTGCTCCTTTCAAGCCAACAGAATAACAAATAAAATCTGCGTTTTGTTGTTTGCACAGCATTGCAATGAATGATGAATCAACTCCGCCTGACAAAAATACTCCGAATTTTTCTTGCGGAACATTTTTCTTGATTGCAGTGAGAATTGTTTCTTTTAATTGTTCTTTTGTTGTCGGCTTTGTTTCTTGCTCAAGTTTTTCAATGTCGTTCTGCCATTGTTGTTCGTTAATGAATTGCATGCCTCTTCAAATCTGAGAAGATTTAAAAAGTTGGTTATTATTGGGGTGAATAATAAAACTACTGTCCGCTGCTGGCGTGCGGCGAGGCAGGGGTTGCTTTGCGGCATACTTGACGCAAAGGCTTACCAACGAGCTCTGCGAAGTTGGAAAGAGCCCTTCGTGATGCCGAGCAGGGTGTGGAGCTGAACGCAGTTCGCGACACAACCGTCGCACCGCCACAGCAGCGGTTAAAAAATTGCTTGGCAAAAACAAACGAAGGGTTTTATGAATGAATGAACTTTTACGAATTTACTGCAACAGGCCATCCTAATGTACGTGCTATGCACAAGACTACGTTGGAGTTTACAAAAAGCCCAGACTTGCTTCCTGAGGGAGACTGCATTGTTGCAGTAAATGCTGATTTTGATGCGCCACAGCTAAAGCATCTTGTGCATGGCTGGGACAAAATGCGGATTACGATTTCTGCGGGTTTTACTTCTGATGTTGTTGAAGCAGTTGTTAACAAAAGTTTTGATGATGATAACGAAATTGTTATTCGAATGGGCGAGTTTGATTCTGCAAGAACGCTGGGCATTCGTGCTGATAAAGCTGCTGTGCATTTGAACAGAAATCTTATTGAAAAGTTAAGAAATCCTGCGCAAAAAGTTGTTGTGAAGATTGAAAAAGTGTGAAACTAGTTTCAGCATTATTCTTATAAGTGGTTTCAGTCTTTGTTGAAAGTTGGAGGTTGACTATAAAATGTTCAAAAGAAAAGACCCTGTTTGTGGGATGAAAGAAGAATCTGGCAAGGGGTTTGAAAACTCAGGCCATTGGTTTTGCAGTGCAAGCTGTCTTAAAGAATACGAAAATAAAATAAAGAATTGATAGATTGATAGGAGTGTGAACCTGATGGAAAACAAAAACGTGATAATAGTTGGGATTATTGTCTTAATAACTGTTGCAGTAACTGCTTTTCTTTTTGGCAAGCAGAGCGCAACTGGCGCAGCAACAATTGCAACAAATGAAGGTTTTAGTTCGTATGATGACATGATGGCTGCACACCATCCGGATCAGGGAAAAAACCAACAAAGTGATGGCTGTGGTGGTGTTGCAAGCACTGGCTCCACAAATTCAGTGTCGTATGCTGGCCAAAAATCAGCTTATGGATTAACTTATGATAACGCAGGGTATGAACAATTGGTTGATGCTGCTCAGAAAATAAAACTTAACGATGCCCAAAGCAGGATTATCAAAGGGCTTGATGTGCAAATGCCTTGTTGCGGCTTTAAGGAACTGCAATTGTCTGGCAATTGTGAATGTGGGCATCATGTTGCGCTTTTTGGGCTGGCAAAATTATTGGCGTCGCAGAACTATCCAAAAGGCGAAATTCAGCTGGAAATTAACAAGTGGAAGGAAATATTTTATCCAAACGGTGCCGGCAGTAGTACGGGTGCATGCGGATGAACAAACACTCTTTTTTAATGGTTTTGTGCATGCTGATTCCTGTTGCATTGCTTGTTGCAGTTTACGGATTCGGGATTAAAAATCAATTTGTATACTGGATAGCTTTGGCAATGTGCCCCATAATTCATTTGATAATGATGAGTTCGCACAAAGGCAAAAAATGTCATTAAGTGAACTTCTCAGTTATGTAATAATATTATTCGGGTTTATTGAATAATAATTCTACACACATTCAACGTCAAACAAACCGTCTGTTTTTTCTTTGTAAAGCCCGAAAAAGTTCTTGACTGTGCCCGTCAGTAGTTTTCTTGTTTCTTCTGATTCCAGCACTGCTTTGACTTCTTCGTGGTTTGTTGCATTTGTTCCGTCTTTGGCTATCTTATTTGTGATGCACGAGAATCCAACAACGTTCATTCCTCTGTTTTTTGCAACTATGACTTCTGGTGTTGTTGACATGCCGACAGCATCAGCGTGTAATCCGTCTCTAAATGCAATGCATTCTCCTTCTGTTTCATAAGTCGGTCCTGTGACTGCTAAGTATGTTCCTTTTTTTGGGTAATTGCCTGAAAGTATTGTCGCATTTCTCAACATTTTTCTTAAGTCTGCATCGTATGCACCATTCATCGGCTGAAATCTTTGCAGTTTTTCTCCTTTTATTGTTTTGAAATCATGTTCTCTGCCGAGAAGCGGGCTTGGCATCATATTAATGTGTGACTTTATTATCATTATGTCACCGACATTGTATTCCTGATTTAGTCCTCCTGCTGCGTTTGTAACAAAATAATTTGGCACGCTTAATTCTGCAAGCACGTGGACTGGAAAAATAACCTGCAAAATTCCTGTGTTGAATGGTTGGTCTGCTACTTCATAATAATGTTTTCTGCCTTGGAGTCCGATGACAGGGACGCCTTCGAGTTGTCCGATGATAAAGTTGCCTTCGTGTCCTTCAACTGTTGGTACTGGGAAGTTGGGTATGTCTTTGTATGGAATAACTGCTTCTTTTTTTATGACTGCTGCTAAGTCATTGAGTCCTGAGCCAAGAACAATACCAAATTGTGGTCGTTTGTCTTTAAAAATAAAACCCAAGTACTCGTCATTAAGATACGTTGCTGCTTCTCTTACTTTTGTTTCATAATTTTGTTGGTAATCCAGTGCTTGTTCTAATCGTTCAGTGAGTGACATGCGAGAAGCGTGCGAGCCGGTTGCTTATATATTTTGCTCTTCATCACCCACAATGTTCATCAATCGTCGTGCTTTCGGCACAAAATTAAGGACTTTGCCCTCTTTGATCTTTCCGCACCCTAAATAATCGTTGCCGTGTTTGATGATGACAAATCCATTTTCATCACATTCTTTTTCCAAGTCTTCTCCTCTTAACCATTGTTTTAATTCATCATTGTTTAGTTCAACAACATTTTTTGTTGCTTTTGGCCCAATTATTTGGCTGCCTTCAATGCTTAATCGTAATTCATTGTTGCGGAATTCTGCAAAGTATAGTCCTATTGAGTTTATTCTTAGTTTGCTGAAATCTATCTGGTCTACTG
>JACQMU010000066.1 GCA_016203425.1 Candidatus Woesearchaeota archaeon | reverse complement strand
ACCTTCACATGATTGTTCTTCAAATACAACAAACCAACAGCAGAAAGCCACTCATGAAACTGCGCAACAATCTTTTTGCCAGACAATGATTCAGCCAATTTTTCAATCACACGACCAGCAGCCCACGCCCAAACAACAGGCTCATCAAAATCAAAATATTCTGTATTAAGAGAATCAATCTTGTAAGCATCCCACAAAGCGCGCTTGATATCATTTTTGTTTTTTGTAAAATTATTAAAATCAATCAAAATCACATTCGGACTGCCCTTAATCAGCCACGTGCCAAAATGACACTCAATCCCCTCATTTTTTAACGCATCAAAACAACCCTTACAATGCTCAGGAGGCAGTTTCTCATCAAAAATGCCAAACGCTTTTTTTGTAAAATAAGGCCCTACAAGAAAATAATTGCCATCATAATACTCCATTGTTTGCAAAGCCTTTGACTGAACAACAGTAAAAATGCCGCCAACCTTATTACAAACCTCCCACGAAACTTCAAAAACAACATCTGCTTTTTTTTCAACAGTCATGCAAAAGCCCTCACAAACACCCTGCCAACCTGCTCACACGAATGCTTACCAAGGTCAATGCAGCCACTCACGCCACCAAAACAATTTTCAGAACAAATAACAGGCAATGAATGAATGCATTCATTCTTAGACGAAAACTGTGCTTCAAAACCAAAAGGAAGTTCACAACGAGAAACACTCAACTTTTGAACAGCAAAACCAGACGCATCATTAAAAGCAAAAGAAACAAAAAGTGCTGACACGGCAAAAACAAGAACAATACCAACTATAACAAACTCGTGCTCCAAACAATTCACCTCTTTAGAGAACAAGACTATTTTAAAGCTATATAAACATTTCGAGAGCGTTAGTCAAACAACACCCTGTACTCAGGCACAATATCTGCAGTAAACTTCTGCATGCCTTCATAGGTTTTTTCGTGACGCACCATCTGCGTAAGAACACCAAACGGAATTGTTGAAATATGCGCACCTGCCAAAGCAAGTTCACGCACTTGACGTGCGTTTCGCACACTCGCAGCAAGAACTTCTGTCTTAAGGTCATAATTCCTGAAAATTTGCACAATCTTTGCGACAAGATCAACACCACTCACGATGCCGTTATCATCTAAGATTTCATCTGGACTAATTTTAATCCCTTCCTGAGGAAAATAATCTGTTTTCTTGTAATTACAAAAACAACATTCGCGCACAAAATCATCAATCCTGCCAGCAAAAGGACTCACGTACTTAGCACCTGCTTTAGCGGCGAGAAGAGCTTGCTCAGGAGCCATAACAAGCGTAGTATTCACAGGAATGCCTTCCTTTGCCAAAGCATGAATTGCACGAATACCATCATATTCAACATCTGCACATTCATTTTGTTTTAGCAATGGATTCACTGGAATCTTAACAACAACTCTTGCGCCAACACCGCTAAATTTGTTATACAAAACCTTGCCCTGCTGAATCATTGCCTGAAAAGAACCACCCAAAACTTCAAGACTAACATCATGGCCACGACCAACAGCTGCAAGAACACTTGAAACATAATTCTCAAGATTCTTTGCACCGTGCTTCTCAGCAGCCATCTTAATCAAAGAAGGATTAGTAGTCACACCATCAACAAAGCCCCACGAGAATGCAGCCTTAATCTCATCAATGTCAGCACTGTCAATAAAAATCTTCATGTGACAGACTGTGAACAAGAACTATAAAAGATTATCTGTGACATAGTTCTGCATACAGCCAACCAATAACACCAAGCGTCAAAGCACTGTCGGCAACATTAAAAGCAGGCCAAAAGCCAAAATCAACAAAGTCTGTCACAAAACCAAAAAAAATTCTGTCAAAAACATTCCCTGCAGCGCCAGCAATAATTAATGAAATACAGCACAACACAAAATTGTTTTTTTCTTTCCTGGCAAGTTTTAACAACCAAACTATAACCGCAACAGCAACGACAACAAAAAACCAGCGCAACAGTTCAAACTGCAACAAACCAAAAGCAACACCAACATTTCTGACAAAAGAGATTTTTAGAAACGAAAAGACAACAATTGGCGCTGACACAAACGATTGCACAAGCCATTTAGTAAATTGGTCAATAACAAAAATAATTCCGATTAACAAAAAATGCCAACGCTTCAGCGCCATTTCACAAGTTCTTCAGATTTTTTGCCCTCAAGACGGTCCAAACGCTGATTAATAACCTCCAACAAAGCCTTAACAGTATCCAGCTTTGCAGAAATAACCCTCAACTCAGCATCAGGCACAGAATCAACTGCATGATGAACAGGCTCAGGAGGCGCCATAGGCGGCGGACCAAACTGAGGCTCAAGACCCTGCGCAGACAAAGGAGAAAAATTTCTTGGAGAAATTTCAGGCTCAGGAACCTGCGGCACCAAAGACTCTTCTGTCTCTTTATGCAACAATTTCTTCCAAAACGCCATGCTATTTAATATAATCTCTCAGATTTATATTCTTTTCCATAACATATAAAAATAAACCAATATACCGAGCTACAATGTCAACAATGCTTGAACCGAAAACACAAGAGGATTTTGGATTTATACATGCATTCAGAGGACAAAGATGCAGCAACACTAATGTTGAGTACATCAAAGGATACGCACAGGGATACAACGCATACTTAGCAAGAACAGGAAGAGAACGCATCAGCAAACACTGTTTTACAGCCGGCTACCAAGATGCTGTGCAAAAAAAACAGCCACAAATGCAACACCAACATTACCTTGAAGGATATGCACTGGCATGCTCTGATGCAAACAACACTCAAAACAAAACACTCGATGACTATTTCTATGTCGAAAGAGATATTCTTCTATGGAAGCTCACAAAACAGGATTAAAGATAATTCTGTAGGTTATATAACAAAAACACAGAATTCTCTAATGGATAATTCGGTCTAAAATGCAGTATAACCAACCGAATTATCCATAAAAGCAATTCTTTCAATCAACATTGCAATCCTTTCAACATCCTCATTATCCTTCATGTACCAAATTCTTGGCTCATCCTCAAACTGTTCATACGCCTTGCAAGCAGCCAAACAATAATCTTTGTCATCCTCATTCCACTTTTTTTCCTCCTTAAGCCAACGCCGCTGCAAACGCCCCCACACAACCTCTGGCTGAGGATTAAGAACAATTGCATAAGGCTCATGAAGCTCTTTAGGAAAAGCAAAACGAGCAAACTTATGCTGGTCAGCATGCTCTTCCAAATTAATCCATCCTAACGCAAGATAAACATCTGCATATGCATCAGCATCATAAATACAACGATTGGCAAGCACAATCCTGTCAGGGTTTTGTTTTGCGATTCGCAAAGCTTCATAATTCTCAATTGTGCGCTCACACAACTTCATAGTAATACGCTCAACAGAGCTTGTGTGAAACTTAGGAGTCTTGGTGGTGAGTTCGGGCAACAAAATTCTCGGACAAGCCTCCTGCAAACGTTTCTCCAACGTTGTTTTTCCACCACCGTGAGGGCCGCACAAAAAGATAAGATTATTCATTTTTCCACCTTGTGCTTTTCTTTCGCAGCAACTGTTTCAGCAAACAAAAGTTCAGGATTAAACTCAAGCTGCTTTGTAGTGCTGCTTATTTGCCGCACAAAATCATACTTGCGCTCATTCGTTACACCCAGCTGCATGCGCCAGCCATTTGCAACAGGCACATTATTGCTCAAAAACGCAACCTGCTTTGCAATATCCACCATGCCTGCAACAATTTGCCGCTCATCATCCTTCACAAAATCACGAAAGCCAGGCACATAGCCAGCATACTCTATCTCAAGCTGACGCTGCACTTTTGATTTACTGCCATGTTCCAAATGCGCACGCGTTATGGTGAATGAGAAAATTCTGCCATCATAAGTGCCAAGAACAAAAGCATCACCCTTTTCCTTGCGAATAACACCCTGATATTCAGAACCCCCATGCGATTCAGCAGCAACCTTTTTCAAAATTTCATCCATTGATGCTTCATAACGGCGCTCAGTACGCTTCATCACAAGCTGTTCATACGGCACACCAGTGTCAACAGGTAAGGG
Organism: Candidatus Woesearchaeota archaeon; assembly: GCA_016203425.1. Lineage (GTDB taxonomy): Archaea > Nanobdellota > Nanobdellia > Woesearchaeales > ARS49 > JACQMU01. The sequence continues at coordinate 3,709 of JACQMU010000066.1, read as the reverse complement.
ACTGCTTTTTTCCTTCAAATAAAACTTGCCGCCTTTTTCTATGACAACAAGACGCTCCTCATCAGCCCTGCCAAAAAAATGATTACGGCCTTCTGCATTTGTATTAATCGCATCCTTCAAAAAGCGCGCATTTCTTGCTGCAGGAAACTCAAACGCATCCAAATACTGGTCAATAGACGGCTCTTCAACAGACTTTTTTGGCGGTAAAGGAACAACTGCCAATTTAAGCTCATACTCCAGCTCAGGAAACTCCTTCGACGCTTCAGCACTATTCTGATGCGCCAACAACTGCTTGATAAAACCAGAACTATTTGATTCATGAAACGCAACATACGCCTTCACCAAATCACCAACATCCTTTGTCCGAAAAAAACTTTTCAAACCATCAGCCATTGATGTTTTCCACTGCGGCTCAGAGCACGCAGAACTCCTATAACTGTAACTGCTTTCATAACAACCACCCATATTGTTCACCTCGTTTGTTTTATTTCTAAAAAGAAAATCAACCACCACCACTCAAAGACGGGTATGATTCTCGCCCTTCAGGCTCGGTCGATTTTCTTTTAGTCCCGAAAATTTTCCACCTATCTGACCACTTGTCACCAACTTGTGGAAAATTTTCGAGGATGTTTATAATAAACTCAACCCTTTGTTCAACAGGAAGAACAGGCACACGAATAATGTTGTGACCACACTCACGATAAGCTGTTTCAATCAATCCATGAATTTTTTCAGCAGTTGCATCATCCTCAACACGCTCAGCATCCTGCTTGTAAGGCAAACGGTCTAGTAAGAAAACTGCAGAATATTTAGCGCTGGCCACATATTTTGCCAGTTCATCAGGAACACAAACATTTCCAAGCCAACAATAAGCAATACCATCAATCCCAGAACGGTCACCAAAATCAGCATCAACACTTGCCTCCAAAGAAATCTGGCGACGAACAACTAAATTTTGAAAACCCGAAAAATCTGTCCAAGGAAGAATGCCGTCTGACTTTTGTTTCTCCTCATAAATAATTTGTCGCGCAGCTTCAGGAATAACAACATAACCGTGCTGCTCAAGCGCGTTAACCAATGTTGTTTTTCCCGTACAGGGACCGCCAGTAATCACGTATTTTTCCATAGAAATGTATATATAGTTGTATAAAATAACCATTTTACTGCACAAAAACAGTACAGAGTGTTGTACATGATAACAAAAGAAACCACTGACAAAATTATTGATTTCATACGACAAAAACCACGCACAGTGCAGGAAATTGCGCACTTGCTGCAAAAAAACTGGAGAACAGCAGACAGATACGTTGATATCATCACCACAGAAACAGGATTAATATCAACACGAACATTCAGAGAAGGCACACGAGGAGCACTAAAAGTAGTGTTCTGGAATGCGCTTGACCATGCACAAGGAAGTGCATATCAAGAAAGACTCCTGCAAAAAATACTAAATGGTCGACACAAAGAAGACTTTTCACCATTTGACATCTACCAATTCATACCACCAAAAAAAAGAGAAGCATACATAGAAAAAAACGAATATCCAACCAACAAAAACATCAACAACCGCATCTTAGTAAAAAAAGCACAACAACAAGTGCTATACTTATCAGGCAACCTATCCTGGCTTGACAAACAGCCAGAAATGATCCATGTCCTTGAAGAACTCTCCAAGAAAAAAGTAAGCATAAAAATACTAACACGCGTTGATGTCACATCACAAGAAAAAGCAAAACAATTACTGGCAATCAACAAAAGAACAGGCTGGGACGCAATACAAATACGCCACTGCGAACAACCACTGCGCGCAATGATTGTCGACGAAAATGTCACAAGCATAAAAGAAGTCATGACACCACAACACCACAGAGAATTAGAAAAAAACACCTTTATTTTCTACCGCATTGAAGATGAACACTGGATAAGCTGGCTGCAAAAAATATTCTGGCATTTATGGGGACAAAGCGTAGACGCAACAACAAGAATTGAAGCGATAAAAACAATAAAAGAAACAAAAATAACAGAAATCCTTAAACTTAATTTTTCAAAAAAGCATCAAGCCAATCACGATGGCTCTTAAAACACTGCTGTAAAAAATTAGTCTTTTCACGCATTAATTTTTTGCCACCAGATTCTTTCTTCACGCTAGCAGCATTATAAAAAAACCATTCATCACGAACAGCCTCACCCATTTCATGCACACACTTAATCCTGTGCTGGGCAACAAAACGCGCAAGAAAAACACGCTGCAAAGCAACATCATCAAGCTTGCGCTCTTTTTTCAAGCGAACAAACAAATCATCATAATATTGAGCATCAATTTCTTTTTCCAAAGCTTCAAGAAAACGATGCTCAAGGCCATTTGAGTAATAACCACTTGCAAAATCCGCAGTTTTGTTCTCTAAAACACCATAAATATCACTCCACACATCCCGCCCAAGCTTACTCGGAAAACCAGACATTAATTCCTCAATTTTGTCACCATAATCAGTAAAATATTCATCAAAAGCAGACTGGATTGAATCACCACGAACAATATTTGCGGCATCAATATCTTCATGCGCTGTACTTGTCTCACGCCCAGCATACAAGTCATCAGAATCATCATCAGGAGCCTCAGCAAGATTTGTATCCTTAACAACAAAATCACCATGACTGTCACTCTTACAAAGCGCCACCGCTTCTGCATAATCAATCAGAAATTTGTTGAGAACAACATCATCAACAAGAGAATTAACAACCGCATCAACAGAAGGCAAAATAATGTGAGAATAAAACTTTTCAAGCGCAGCACACGCATTCACAATCTTACCAGCACTATCCTCCATAACATCAAAAAAACAAGCAGCAGCATTCTCCAACTCAATAGAACTTGGGCAATGCGCAGCACGAATGCCGGACTTTGCAAACAAAGCCTTAATCTCATCTGCCTTGTCACCATACTGCTTATGCCTGTCCCACAAAAACATAGCCGCAGCATTACCAATATGATACTGCTCCTTCAAAGTCTGCAACATCATCCTATCCACCATAAGAGGTTATGAATATCACACCCTATTTAAAGATTAACCCTCAAGACTGCTCAGCAAATAATACCAACTGGCCAAGAATCTCTTTAAGTTTTCCATCACAATATTCTGTTCCAAAAACCAGTGACGTCACCCATCGCTCATCAAATGCGCCATTTTTGTACGTGCACGACAAACTCTTTCCTGACAAAAGCTTCTTCATTTCAGGAGCTTCATTTTCATTCGCACTAACCAGTGTTTTTGTAAAAACACAGTCTTTTGATGATGCATACTTGAAAACACCAATATCCTCACTAAGTGTCAAGCTAACTTCGTTACAATCATTTGCAGCAGAAATAAAACATTCCTTTGTTGCGCAAGCAGCAATTTGAGGAGGTGTTTGTTTAGAAGGTGCGGCACAACCTGCAACAAACAAAATTAATAATAACCCTAATGCCAACAACAAACTGCGATAATGTTTTTGCATTTTCATACATAACCTCTACTCACTTTTCTGCACACCAACAAGTTCATTCACAGAATTATGAAAGTCAGGAGCAATTGCAGTCCAAACTTTCATTTTAAACTTTTCCCACTTACCCGGCTCTTTAGGAACACCAACATTAGTATTATACACACTTACTTCCTGCCTGCTATTAATATCATCTGAAATCTTTCGCACAGCAGGACTTCTTATT
>JACQMU010000055.1 GCA_016203425.1 Candidatus Woesearchaeota archaeon | reverse complement strand
TTCAAGAGAACTAACTGAAGAACAGGAAAACATCCCAAAAATTCAAACAACAGTATGCCCTGTCGGACAAACAAGATGCCTTGTGAAAGCATGGCAGCAATGCGACGGCACAACATTTGTAACAAAAAAACTTTGCAATTTGCAAGAAGTCTGCGACGTTGAAAAAGGATGCATTCCACGCGCAGAAAAGATTGTGCCAACACAACGAGGAGTCTCAAAAGATTTTTTTTACTGGCGCTACAAAGAATGCAGGATTGGACAAATACAGTGCAACAAAAGATTTATCAGACAATGCATCAACAACCGCTGGGTGGATAACATTTGTCAAGAGGGAGAATACTGCCATCCAACAAAAGGCTGCATTCAAAAAACAGGGCTAACAAGACTAAAACAACGCGAACTTGCAATTCCAAGAGAACCAAAAGTCCCGTTATTACAGCTGCATTAACTTTTGTTTCTGAACAATTTTCTTGCAGCAATCTCTCCCCACGTGCTGAGCTTTATTGCTGCAAGAGTAATGTCAATATTAACACCTGTTGTTGAAACAAAATCATTGGCTATTTTTGAAATGATTGATTTACGCTCTTTCTGAGGCTTACGCAGCATAGCATAAAGTTCATCAGCATACATTTTTTCTTTCCTAAAATCAAGCAATTCAGCAATGTGCGCTGCTGAAGCATTTGCAAGAATTGCACTTTCCTCATGAGGTAATATGCGCGCACGGTTTTTGTCAATCACACACACATGTGGCGTGCCTTCAACATCCCGCATTAGTGTTGCATAATTATACGCTCCGGCAGTTATGCAAAGAATGTCAGGAACGCAAAGACTGTCTGCATAAAGCTGCCTTCCAAATAATGAAAAATAGACCTCAGCATTGTCTGCCCCGATGCCAATAGAGGTTGTTGGCTCAAAACTTTCGCGAATAAATGCATCATTATTCTCTAACAAAAGTTCTATAGAGAAAACGCGGGGCATTTCTTGCACACCATCATAAAATGCCAATTTCATGTAAGAATCTGTTTGCTTACGGTCTTCTTTTATTTTCTCAATTATTTTCTCAGTTTGTTTCGCAACATATTTTTCTTTTTCTGACACTGAATCAAAAACTTTTTTTTCTGTTGTTAAACGAAGTTTTTCAAGCGTGATAATCTGTTCTTCACGCTTTTCATTATATTTGCATAATGGCTCTATAAGACTCTCAACAAAAAAATCAAGCGTTATCTTATCATCAATAAGGTGTTTTTGAGCAAGCATTGAAGCTGTGACAAACGCAGCATCAGTAGTGTCTCCATCTCCTGACGCATAAATAACGCCATGATGTTTGCCGAAATTAAGAAGCAACATTTTCCTGCATGAATTACTGTGCAAAGAACTCTCGTCGTCAACAACCTGAATATCAGTAAAGCACACAAAATACTTGTCAGTTTTGTAGCCCACACCTATGGTCATACTGCAAACAGGAACAAGACTGTTTTTAAACCTGCTGGAAAGTTTTTTAAAACAACCATTGCTTTGTACAACTTATGCCGAACAAAGAAAAAGTTGTGCTTGACAACGGCCTCACAATCTATGTTGACAACCAACCAATCGGCGAGTCAGGGCTTTATTTGAGAATAAACGCAGGCCATTTAGAAGATAAAATACCTGGAACTGCGCACGTAACAGAACACGTTAAGGCAAGTGATGCAGGCATTATTTATGGTAACACGCCAGAATTAACTTCTTGGAAGACAAACGCGCACACAGACTTTACAAAAACAGTTTATTATTTTGAAGGGGTATTGCCAAAAAATTTCATGCTTGCCGCAAATAAATTAACCACGATATTTTCAAGGCCAAAAACACACTTTTCTGAACGCGAAAAAACAGCAGTGTGGTATGAAATTTCACCAAAACCTAACTTTTTAGAAGGTGTTGATGGTGAGTCATTTAAGAGACTTTTTCCTTTGCGCGCAGAAAAAATCATAACACCTGAAAAAGAATTGGAATCGCTTGAGCTTATAACACCAGAAATAATTGAAGAATTCTGGGAAGAATATTACAACACAAACAATGCAACATTCTGCATGGCTGGAGAAATTCCAGCGAACGTTGACAAACTAATCAGAATACTGGAAAAAATCCCGAACAGAGGGCACGCAATAAAAAGAAAAGACTTTGAGCTTGAGCCAAGCCTCGCTGAACGAGTAGAAATAAAAGAAGAATCAAGAAATGATAAATTAGCACAGATTACAATATCTTACCAAGCACCATCATTTCCGCACACTGCAAATCTTAAAGAACAAACCGCAATAGAATTGTTATGCGATTATCTCAATGATAGCAACGGCTTGCTGTATAGAAGAATGAGGATGGAGCTCGAATTATGTTACGAGTTGCAACTCGATTATGCTGTTCTTTTAGCTGATTCCGCAGGGCTATTTTTCGAGAGCAAAACAAAACCAGAATTCGTCCACAGAGTTGAGGAAGAATGGCTAAAAACACTTGAACACATTTCAAAACACGGAGTTCCAGAAAAAGCAATAAACGTGTTTAGAGAGATTACGCTGATAGAGAAGCTTAGAGACATGCGAAATTTGGATATTGACAGGCTAATGATGGAAATAGACTACGGCATAACACGCGACGACATTCTGGAAGAGCTTAAAAAATTAACACCAGAAGACATAGCAAAAGCAGCAAAAACATTCACAGAAAGAAAATATGTTTTTGGAGTTTCGCTGCCACAAAAAAAATGGTATCAAAAATTGTGGACATGAATTACGCCGATGTCTGCTTTGTTCGGTTAAAAAGGATTTGATCCTCTGTTTGTAGATGTTCTATGGTTCTTATCTGCTTAACGTTTCGAGTACAGCATACACTTCATTTACCGTGCAAGGAGGATTGCTTGTGTGGCAAGCAGCAATACAGTTTTTATACGGTACATTACACTGGTTACTTAAACAAGTATCATCATAGACATCATTAATTTTGCACTGTTCCGGGCAGTTAGCAGAACCTCCAGGACCATATACTGAGAGACAATTTCCAGAGAGGCACAATCCTAAAGCACCAGTATCACAAGTTGGTTCAGGTGTGCATCTCTGCGACTCTGCAGGTTTGCCTGAAGTTGTCCCGCAGTTGTTGGTGTCTCTACATGTTCGTGTCTGCACGCCCGAAGCCGGGCAAGAGTTCGGTGAGAATGCAGTGCAGCTCCATTTCGGAGTGCAGCAGACAGAGCAGTCAGGAGTTGTGCTTACTTGTTTGCATGTTCCTCCTATTTCTCCGCATATTTGTGTGCAAGAGGCGGTGGGTGTTCCAGTTGAACAGGTCTCGCAGACTGAACATCCTGGGCTTACCTCTCGGCATATTCCCCCCTTAAGTCCACAATTCCGCACGCAAATATCAGTGGGATCTCCAGCAGGGCAATTAACGCACGTCCAGCAATCGAATTGTGTTTGGTCTCTTACACACTGACGTGACTTGCACCATTTTGAGTTTGTGCAAGCTTCCACGTCCTTATACATATTTATTCCCGTGCAGGTGAAGTTCTTCTCAAGCTCTTCTTCACCAGCGGGGCATTTCCAGCCAAAGCAGCTTGACTGGCAGGTCACTTCTATATTCACAGTTTTATCAGGGTTCGCAGAATCTGAAGCAGATTTCTCTCCCATCAAATGCTTTGATGTTATACTGAGCGGGTATTTGTCACCAGCCCTGCGCCCACACTTATTGTTCGGCCCGTTACGGACATCTTCGTAGGAATTTTCCTGTTTGCGTACAAAGTCCGTGACCGAAACCACGTGGTCTATATACCAGTTTTCGTAGGTCTGGCAAAGCTTTTCCATGATTTTGAATGTTTCCAAGCATTCTTTGAAGTAAACTCCAGGAGGACTATCGCCAGAAGCCCCTCTCTCGAGAACCGTTTTAACAGAAGCCTTTTTGCGGTAAATTATGGTGCTAAAATGCGAAAGTTTTGCCACAGCGGTGACCGTTTGGGTAACAGGATTAAAACTAACCTGAACGTCTTTAAGTTCTTCCGCATTTTCTTCGTTAACAAGATAAAGGCGCGGGATTGTTCCGTCTTGGGCAGGTGCCGTGATGGTTACTGTTACCGGCTCTTTGAATTCAATGCCATCTGGTTCTAATCGGAATGCACTGTCACCTTCAAGCCATTTCCACTTTTCGGGAATTTCCTCGATATCGACAAGGTTCAGGCGTATATCTTCGATCGATGCTTCTTCCGGCAAAGCGCCATCCGGAACATCAAGCTGAAATTTTGGCTGAGCTGATATGTTTGCTTTATTCTGCTGCTGCGTCTGTTGACCAGTGATGCCTGAAACATTCTGCTGCGGTTCCTGAACCTGCACACATCCGCTTATTAAAACAAGACCAACAATAATCAAGACAAAAATACCATGTCTTGTAACTGTCAGGCGCATCACATACAAAATCCCATAATGGTTTATAAATCTTATGACATCCTGAGTAGATTTGATTCTGAATAAATATTTTTGATATCGATTT
>JACQMU010000062.1 GCA_016203425.1 Candidatus Woesearchaeota archaeon | reverse complement strand
ATCTTTTCAATCACTTCAACAGCAACATTATTCTCCAACAAAGCAAGCTCCAAATCCCAAAACAATTCATCAAACTGCTCAGCAGAAATCTTTTTTGTAGTGATTTTTTCTTTAATTGCGGCAAAAAAACCCTTCTTTTGTTCAACAACAGGAACTTCAACAAGCTTTTCTTCAACTGGCTTAACTTCTTCAACAGGCACTGCTTCCACTTTTTCTTCTTCAGCAACAGGAATTTCAGCAGGGCCAGTGATTTTTTCCTTCAGTTTTGCAAAAAAACCTTTTTCTTCAGGAACAACCTCTTCCTTTTGCTCAACTACTGGCTCGAGAATTTCCTCTTCAACTTTTTTCTCAACTTCTGCTTCTGGCTTTTTTTCTTCTTTCTTCTCTGGCAAATGTTTTTCTTCAACAACTTCTTTCTTTACCGGCTTCTCTTTCTTAACTTCTTTTTTTTGAGGTTTTTCTTGCTTCTTTGGTTTCTTTTCCTCCTTCTTCACTTCTTCTGAAGGCTTTTCTACTTCAACATCCTTTGCTTCATCCTCTACTTTCTTACTAAAAACAGACAAAGCAGACTTCAGCTTATCCTTAAGAAAACCAAACATGATTACTCACCTTCAACAAGCCCTGCAAGCTCCTGCTCAATGCTCCCAGCACGATGCGACAATTCGTCCAGCAAATGCGCTCGCTCTTCCTGCGCAGAACGCAAATCACCAATGTGCTGTTCAAGAATTGCTGCGGCATCACCACAAGACTTTTTAACAACAACACCTGCACCAACATTAACAAGAACTTCCTTGTTATCCTTCAGCGCAGCATTCACAAAAACACCAGAGCCCAAAGGAACAAACAATTCTTTCCCAACAGCAACATTCTTCATCTCACCAAGATTCTGCTGCAACACCAACATCTCAGTAATCTGCTGCCCAATCTGCTCGAGATGCTCCTGCACCTGCTTCATCTGGCGCTCAAGCAACTGAAACTCCAAATATTTTTCCTGCAATTGTTTTTCATTCTCAGCCATTTTTAGCCTCCAACCACTTCATTAATTCTGAACTGCATTAGACACCACGCCTTTCACCAACGAAATTTTAATATCACCAAAAGGAACATCCTGCGACAATTCAACCTTGCGCTGGTTAGACAAGTGAAGCAACGGAATAAACGTGCGAATTTTTTCCTCCTTAGTCTGCGAGCGAAGCAATCGGCTAAAAAAAATGTCGGCCTTACCAGACAAAAAAGAACAAACCCGCGCATAAACACTCTTGATAGCCTCACCAATATCCCACTTTCTATCAGGCATCTGAATACCAACCGGCGTAACAGTGTTCCACAAACGGCGCTTTTTAACCTCCAAAGCTTTTTCCAACGCACGAACAAGCTCGTACACAGAAATTTTACGCTTCCGCGGCTGAGGCAAGCGCGGCAACAACTCAACATTCTCATGAAGCGCTGAAACCTCACCACGCGACAATTCCTGCTCAAGCTCATCATAAAACTCGTTTTCATCAATAGATGTGCCTGCAAGAAGCCTATCAAAAGCCTCAACATCATCACTCACAAGCTTATAAGACTTCAACCGCAACAAAAGAGAAGCAGCAAGAAGCACCTTACCACTCACCTTAAGATCGCTGGCACGCAACTTATTCAAACGCTCAACATACCGCTGCGTAAGCAAACTAATATTAACATCCCAAGGATCCATACTCTCCGAATTAACCAAATCATAAATAATCTGCTTCCAACCCAAATCATTCTGCTCAACAACCAGCTGAAAAATACGGTCTTCCATACAAAACAAAACAAAAGAAGACAGTATTTAAACCTTCTGACGACACCACTAACCATCACCATTCCTAAAAACCAACACAACATACCCTCTGTTTTGCTCAAGCGTGAACAACATCCCTGTAGAAATAAACTTGTCGACAAAACGCGAAAAAGTCGACGGAATTTTGATAACAGGGTGTCTCTGCAATTTTGAGCCAAACTGCGCAACAAGCTTCAGCTTATCCTTATTCGCACGCGCAAAAGGTGTGATAACATCATTGTCAACAAAGCTTGTCGGCGTTCCCAAATAAAAAACTGGGCTGGTAAAGTTAAGTGAAACATCACCGCTAACAACAATATCTGGGCGACGGAAAGCACGAAGCCACTCGCTGCTGATGCCGGTCATGGTAACAGGATTTGCAGGATTTGTAACAACAACACTATCCGCAGGAGCAACTTTGGCGAGATAAGTCAGTGTTTCATTAATAACAACACTGTTGTCATAATGCCACACATAAAAATAATACACCATCCCCAGCTGAACAAAACTTGTTACAGACAAAAACAACAAAAAAAGACTGCACAACAAAGAATGACGAGAAAAACTTCTTGAGATATGCCACGGATAAAATAAACCAAACAAAATCAAACAATACAACAACAAGTTTAACAACACCCCCCACAAAGCGTAAGAAATACCAGCATAGTCCTGCACAAGCTTTGATGAGAACACCAACACCCAAAAAACAAGCTGAAAAAACATAATCTTTTCCGCGACTACAAAAAGATGTTCGTTCAACGAGAACACAACATCATCAATTATTTTCGCAGTCAATGCAAAAATCACAGGAAGCACAGAAATAATGTAACGATGGTCAGTGTTAGAACTAATTAGAAGAACAAGCACACCAGACAAAAACCACAAAAGAATAATAATGTGGGCAGAAGATAACTTCGCAATAACATAATTCTTACGATTTAAAAGAAACAATAACACGGCCAACCCGACAGGCAAAACAATCATTGTTGCCAATAAATAATCAAAATAAACAAACAAGTTAGAAAGATTTGAAAACGAAGGCTGAACCATCCCGGCAACATTCGGATGAATAATTGTGCCGATAAAATATTTGTTAAGAAACACATAAACTGCGTACAACAAAAAAGGGAAAAATGCAACACAATAATTTCTTAACCTCAAATATCTCTGCTCTAAAAACAAAGAAAAAACCGCAATAGGAAAAACCATGACAACAAAAGTTTCACGAGTAAACATGGAAAGCATTGAAAAAAAAGAGAAAAAAATATAGTTAGCAAAAGAAGCTTGCTTTGTCAAAAACAAAATAGCAATAGTGAAAAACAAAAGACCAATAATAATGTGCGTGCTCGACCAATACCAATTCACACGGACGATTGCGTGAGAAACCATAAGAAAAAACACAGTCAACAAAGCAACACGACTGTTAAAAATATTACTAAAAAAAACATAAGTGAAAAAAAGAAACAACAATGAAAAAAAAACTGTGACCAGCATTGTGACAAAAGACAATTCATTAACGTCAAAATCATAAAACCAAAAAAAAGGAAGATACACAAGACGATGAACAATCCTGTGACCACCGCCAGACAAAGCAAAATAAGAAGGCGCCTCAACCATATCACGCATAATGTTAAGGACAAGAAAATCATCAGTATTAATCGGAATAGGCTCAGGACGAAACACAACAAGAGCATAAAGCAAAAATAAGACAAAAATCAAACCAACTTGCTTCATTTATTCACCCACATCAAATGCGAACAACCTTCACGCATAAGGTTAATCACCCTATTAGTAATGATAGTATTACCCCCTGTTACAACACTTATTTCAATGCGCCAGCCGGATAAATCCGAACCAGTTCGGAAAACCCGTCTGTCGCGCGTTCACTACGTTCACGATGCGCCAGCCGGGAATCGAACCCGGATCTCAGCCTTGGCAAGGCCGTATTCTACCATTAGACCACTAGCGCAAACTTTTTTACAAAAAAGCATTTCTGCCTCATAAAATTGCGTGCCCTTTTAAAATTATCTCTTTAAAGCGTTGCGAGCCAAGCGAGCAACGCGAACAAAAATTGATGAAATGAGCCCGCCCAGAATCGAACTGGGGACCTTCTCCTCGTAAAGGAGACGTCATAACCGCTAGACCACGAGCTCAAACTTTTTTACAAAAAAAGTTCACACTCTAAAAGT
>JACQMU010000053.1 GCA_016203425.1 Candidatus Woesearchaeota archaeon | reverse complement strand
TAACATAATATTGCAGTATATGTTACTTGAAGTATTTAAACCTTCCGTTATTTACAGCTGTAAGGCGTATTGTTAATCGCAGATAACAGAAAACACTATTTTGTGTTAATCATAGATTACTTGTTAACAGTCAGCTCAGCATTTTGTAAAACGCGTCAAATATTGGTGTGTCGTTGCTGAAGCTAAAGAATTTTGCGCCTATTTCTCCGCAGACTTTTTGTATGTTTGCGTTGTGGTCTGCAAGCATGCCGAAGTAATTTTTGCGCAGGAGTGGTGAAATAAATGTTCGTAGCACTCCTTTTGTTTCTGAGTCAACGAGTTTGTAGTCGCCGTCTAACTGTAAATTCTTTTCAACAGTGTCTAAAACTTGTATGAGGTAGACATCGTGTTTTTTGAAGCGGTAAATGACGCGTTTTATTTCGTCAACTGGATAAAAAAAGTCTGAAACAATGACTACCATTGATTTAGAGGTTATTGCTTTTTTGTAGCCTGCGAGTGATTTTTCAAATGCTGTTTTTCCTCCTGCTTTTTTCTTGTTGAGGTACTGGACTATTCTTGCAAGTTGTCCTTTTCCTTTTTGTGCTTTGAATATTTCCAAGTCTTCTGCAAATGTTGATATGACGAATTTTTCATTGTTTTTCATTGCCATGTATGCAAAGCCGATGCCGAGCATTGCTGCATAGTCTGATTTGGTGTATTTGTGGCCGAAGCTCATGCTTCCGCTGAAGTCGATGATGACGTGCACAACCAGATTTCGTTCTTCTTCTTGTCTTTTTACAAAGAGCTTGTCTGTGCGCGCGAAGACTTTCCAGTCTATCATTCTGATGTCTTCGCCTGGTGCGTAAATCGTGTAGTCCTTAAACACAAGCCCTTTTCCGGTATACAGCGATGGCCGTTCGCCTACATAGTTTGATGTTACTCTTTTGTTGATGATTAAACTAATTCTGTCTAGCTGGTGGAGAAATGATGTGTCTATCATTTTAGGAATTGTTTTATTACATCGTCTTCGTGCAGTCCTTGTCGTTCTGCTTCAAAGCTGAGGATTATGCGGTGTCTTAATATAGGGTATGCCATTTTGTTGATGTCGTCCTTGCTGACGAATTTTCTTCCTTCGACAAGGGCTCGTGCTTTTGCTGCAAGGATTAAGCCTATTGATGCTCTTGGGCTTGCCCCGTATTCGATTATGTCTTTTTTTGCGCGTGTGCTGGTCACCAGTGTCACTGCATATTTCTTTATGTCGTTTGCAATCGGCACTTGTCTTGTTAGTTGTTGTAGATAAATTAGGTTGTCTTTGCTGAGAACTGGTTTGAGAATGACTTTTTTTAGTTCTTCTGCATACTTGTTGACGATTTCAAGTTCATCATCAAATGATGGGTAGTCTGTTTTGATTTTTAGCAGGAATCTGTCGCTTTGTGCTTCTGGCAGCGGGTACGTGCCTTCTTGCTCAATAGGGTTCTGTGTTGCTAAAACAAAGAATGGCTCGTCAAGCTTGTACGTTGTGTTTCCAACAGTGACTTGGCGTTCCTGCATTGCTTCCAATAGTGCTGATTGTGTTTTTGGTGTTGCTCTGTTGATTTCGTCTGCTAAAACAATGTTTGCAAATATTGGTCCTGGCTGGAATTTGAATGTTCTTTTTCCTGATGTTGTTTCTTCTATTAAGTATGTTCCTGTAATGTCGCTGGGCATTAGGTCTGGTGTGTTTTGTACTCTTGAAAACTTTAGGTCGAGCAGTTGTGCCATTGTTTTGACTGCGAGTGTTTTTGCCAGTCCGGGATATCCTTCGAGCAGTGCGTGGGCGTTTGCCAGCAGTGCAACAATCATTTGTTTTATGAGTTCGTCTTGGCCTACGATGACTTTGTGTGTTTCAAATATTAATGAATCAAATGTTTTTTTGGCTTCTTCAAGTCTCATGTTATCACCTTTTTATGCAAATATTTATTCAGCAGTAGTTTATAAAGTTTTCTTACTCAAATGGGAGAATATGGGCAAACTCGAAAAAATATTCCAACAAGCAAAAGATATAAAACCCAAACATAATCTTGCTCCAGAAGAGATGGAGGAACTGGATGAGAGGATGTTTCGGTGAGGTTTAGTTTATGGACTTCATAAATTACACTGACTGTGGCGCAATATTTAAATAAGTCTTGAAT
>JACQMU010000067.1 GCA_016203425.1 Candidatus Woesearchaeota archaeon | reverse complement strand
GTAGAATACTCACTAACAAAAAAAGGAAGCACGCTCAGAAAATCAACAATACCTTTAATGAAGTGGGCAAATAAACAGATACAGGATTAACAAATACTATTTTTAAGGAATAGCCCCCAACTTTTTCTTGTTCAAATCGCCTTGTTTATCACTTGTTTTAATGCCCTAACTGATCTGACGTTTCATATTCATAAAAGTTGTCCCACAATTTATCTGCATCATTATCCCACAGATTGACGAGGGTTTTTCTACTCAATTTAAGTAATTCAGAAAAATCTTCTTTTGTTTTTTTACGCACCACAAATCAAGATGTGAACATTGTTACTAATAAATCTTTGGAAGGTCGACCAGCGGGAATCGAACCCGCGCCTCAGGCTCCACAGGCCTGAACGCTACCACTACGCCATGGCCGACAAGAATGATGTTTTATCTGTGTAAAGTGCTTATAAAGTTAACTGCTGCTTTTGTTTGGTGAATTCCTGTAAATAATATGTCACCAAGTAGGGTATTAAGAATGCAAAAATGTAGACCATGCTGACAAGTGCAGGGTTGTGTTCTGTTGTTTTGAGTTGTAGTTGTGTTATGAGTTGGTTGCTTAATCGTGCTATGATGTACATGTTGATTAGCCCTATTACTGGGATTACGATGCCTGTTAGAATGCGTTTTTTTATTTCTATGCGTTCAACTGCTCTTAATAATAGTGTGAACAGGACGCCAAATGCTGCTGCTATGATGATGATTGTTGCATAAAGCATTGTTCCTGACATTATTATGAGGAATGGTACGAGAACAACTGAGAGGACGAAATTTCCAGTGATTGCTGTGATGATTGAGAGCCAGATTAATAATTCGTCCAGTAATAATGTCCAGTTTGTTTTTTTCTTGTGTGCTTGTTGTAATATGGTGGCTGTTTTTTCTATGTCGCGTTGGCTCCAGCCTTTTGCCGCGAGTTTTTGTTTGAGTTCTTCCATACTCTTTTATTCGTTTGTGCCGTGTATTAATCTTTCTGTGTAGTTTAAAAATTCTTTTGTTTGTTTGAAGTAATCGCTTATTATGTCAATGGTTATTTCTATTTCTTCATCTGTGTCAAGGTGTGCGGTCATGGTGACGTGGCGTCTGTATTCTTGTGAGCTTTTGAATTGTGCTTTGTTGATTTTTTTGAAGAGCGCGTATAGGTCGAGGTAGTTCATGATTGTTGGGTCTGTTGCGTAGACCGTTCGTATGCCATCAAGTTTTAGTCTGGGAAGTTCAGGTACTGTGCTTATTTTTTTGTTGTTTTTTGCGTGCTGGAGTAGTGCTCCAAATCCGTGGTCAAATGCGTTGATGAGCCGTTCAATGATTGATTTGAGAACATCGACAGTTCTGGTGTATTTGAGGCTGACATAAATCAAGTGGTCTGCTCGTTTTATTTCTTCTGCAGCTTGTTCCATGATTTCTTCTGTTGTGCTGCTCATTGAGGCGTAGAAGTGAATGTTATTTAAATAGGTTAGTCTATTCTTTCAACTCAATTATCGTCTGTGCTAAATCGCCTTTATTTTTTTGTAATGTTTCTTCTGCTGTTTTTTTGTCACAGTTGGTTTGTTCCATTACTGTCTTAATGTCATCTTCTGTGATTTCAGGTGTCGAATCTGTAATTTTTTCTTCAACAATTCCTGTTATTTGAAAGCTTTCTTGTCCCATTGCGTTGACTTTTGCTACGTGTGGATTTTTAATAATGAGTTGTTTTGTTGGAGTCTTAATCACAACTTCTGTGGCATCTATGTCTTGTTGTTGGATGCCCATTCTTTTCATTGCTTTTTCTATGTCGCGTGGATTTAGTCCCATCATTTTAAGCTAGCCCGAGAAGTCTGTTTGCGTAAAGGTGAAGGAGTAGTGTTATGACAAATACTGCAATGCAGGCTACAACGATTTGTCCTGGTGTGAATTCTATTTTGCTTTTGTAGTCGTCAAAGTAGCGTGTTATTCCTGCTGTGCTTGAGGGCATTGTTATTTTTTCGTCTGCCATTTTTGCATAATTGTGTTGTTTTATTTAAAAAGGTTTGTTGGGCGAGCATAAGCTGCCTTTTGTCAGCCCCTAAAATGTTGATGAACAACATTTCTGCTTTTAAGCAGATAGACGGGCTGTCTCAGCATTTTACTTAGCGCTCGTAACGAGCTTGCACTTGTGAGGGCTATCCGTTTCATCCATTCTCAGCTTAATGTCAGCTGGTTAGCTTGCACGTGTCGCCACGTGGTTCGCAGCATCATTCTTGGTAGCGGAGTGGTCTCGTTTCTGTGATGGAGCCGTCGATTGCTCGGCCTCGCTTTATGCGAGTCACATTTTTGTAGTGGGCAGACTTTCCTCAGCACCACGTTTGTGGTACCGTCGGCTG
>JACQMU010000065.1 GCA_016203425.1 Candidatus Woesearchaeota archaeon | reverse complement strand
CCGTGTCGCTGGTCGGCCGAGGGTTGGCTCCTTCGGAGTGGCCGACGAGGACACGAAGTGTCCGACAGCCGTCATGGTGGCTGGCGGATACATTTATTCCTTATTACACTTTTCTCAAAGTTGTTTTTAGCAGATATCAAGTTTCAGAGAAATATCAAATCCTGGTGTTATTGTTAGTAGGTGTGTTTTTGATTCGCGTTCTCCTGTACACGCTTTTCCTCGTTGTGTTGATGATGATGTTATGTCTTTTGTTGCGTCTGAACCTTCTATGCTGAAGTCATATCTTTTGTTCCATTTTTTCAGGCTGTTGTCCAGTATAAAACTAATTTTTGCTTTGGCAAAATCATGTGGGGTTCCTGGGCAGTCGATTGGCCTTCCTAAGGCTGTGTCTTGCAATAATTCTTTTATCATTCTTTTGTGGCATTCCGTGTTTGTATTCAGCAGTGTTGTTAGAAGGTTTGCCGCGAGTATGCTTTCTTTTGTTTTTTGCACTGTTGGTGTTGGTTTGAGTGCATACTGGAGTGCAAACAAAAGTCCTATTCCTATGAGTAGTATGATGATTGCCAGTCCCATGATTTCCATTTGTGCTTTATTCTTCGCGGGCATATTCTTCTGGAATGTAGCTTGTTATCTCGATGTATGCAAATGTGTTTATGTTGTTAACTGTGTCTTTGAGTATTATTGGTGTGTGTGTCTTAAACATTTGTTTGTATTTTTGTGGTGTGTTTTGGTATAATGTTATGTCATTTCCTGTTGGATAAACTGGCACGATTTTTATTGCTGACCTTCCGAATGTTGGGTAATAGTCTTGTTTTGCATTTGCATCGCGTTGTAGCAGGTCTCTGAGTGCTTCGAGTTTGAGTTTTTCTATGCAGTTGTCTTGTGTTGTTTGTAGAAAATTGCAGTCTAATTCTGGCAAGTAAAGCATTTTTTGCATGAGTGCAAGTGCTTCTAATTGTCGTGCGTGTTCAATGTCTTTTGCATAGCTTGTTTTTTGTAAGAAAAAATAGACTGACATTCCTATTGCGAGGAGTATGAAGAACACTATTAAGACTCCGATGGTTTCAAACATTTTGAGTTGTGCGCGTGTGTTCATCTTAATACAGTACAGGGCAGTTTGATGTGAGCAATACTTTGTTTGCATTGTGGAGTTCTTGTGAGTATTGTATTATTGTATTGCTTGTGTCTTGTCCTTGTGCTGCTTTTTGTGCTTCTGTTTTGAGTTTTTGAAGTGTGTCAATTGGGTATGTGCATTGTGTTTTTCCTTGTGCATCAGTTTCTGTTTGGAGTTCTTGTGCGCGTGCTATGATGACGCTTGCTACGTTTGCTAATTTTTTGTATGCTGTTTGCATTTGGCATTTGTACAAGTGCGGGTTGTTGCTGAATATTGCTGCGTAGAGTGTTGCGTCATTGATTGCTTGTTCTGCTTGTGGGTCGCTGAGGAATGGCAGTGTTATTGGCGTAAACGCTTCGTTGTTGTTTTTTCGCGTGTAGAATGTTACGTTGTTGGGCGGCTGTATGTATACTGTGCTGACGTCTTTGCCTTTTGCTTTGTTGGTTAATTGTTGTATGTCTGGGTTTGTCAGGTAAGTGACTCGTGTGTGTTCTGTGCCAAAATTTATTTCTTGGATGTTTGTGACTGTTTGTATTTTAAGTGTTGTTGGCAAATCTCTTAATATTTTTGTTTCAAACTGTTTTATAATGGGCTCGTCACTGCTTACAATCACGTACTTGACTTGTTGTGTTGTTAAATAAAGAAAGTTTGTTGCGCGGTAGGGTGCTTTCCAGTCAAGTGTCCATAATGTTGCTTTTGCGTCAGTGAGTTTTTGTGGTCCGAATATTATGTTGTCTCCTGTTGTTTTGTCTCTGCCGAGAATTGTGTATTTGCAGTCGCAAATGTCTGTTTTTCCGCAGCTGAGTTCTATGCCGCTTGTTGGCAAATTTAGCAGTTGTGCTGTGCCTTTGCTTTGCAGTGCTGCAACAAATGCGCTGTTTAGTTCTGTTAATAGGTTTGTTGCCAGTCGTTCTTGTGATGCTGTTTTTTGTTTTTGTGCCATCATGAAAAAGAATCCGAGGATGACTGCTCCTGCTATGAGGATGAATATCCAGTGGAATTCCATTTCAAATGCGCGTTTGTTGTTCATGTGGGCGCTTGTTGAGAAATTTTTGCTTTGTCGCCAAGCCCTTGAATCCAGAGTGTTATTCTTCCTGTGTTTGTTGCGCAGAAGTAGCCGTTGTCTACTGTTATGTCTTCTATTTTTATTGGTTGTGGTGCTGGTGGTGTTAGGAAAATGTTTTCAGTGCCTGTTTGCCATGCTTGGTACATTCTTGGATGTTTTTGTGGTAATATTGTTCCTGGATTTATCGGGTCTGTGATGCATGCGAGTGTGTATTTTACTGGCAGTGTTAGTTCTATTTTTGTAACGCTGCCGTAGTCTCTTTTGATGGATTCTACGCTGTTTGCTAAATCATTTCTGAATGTTGCTAATGCTACGTCTTCTGAGCGTTCAAGAAATACTTTGATTTGGCGGTAGCCGTATATTAGGATTAGTGCAAAGATGATTCCTGCCATTGCAAACATGACGACATTGCCGATGATTTGTGCTTTGGTTTTTTTGCTCATTTTTTTTTGCCTGTTGCTGTTTGCCTTAGCTTTTTTAGCAGTTGTTCTGTTTCTTCTTTGTTTAGTTTTTTGCGTTTGAGTAGCATGAATTTTTTGCGTTCTTGTGGTTTTAACTTTTTGAGTTTTTCAAACGCGCTTGCTTCTGGTTTTTGTAATGCTTGTGTTGGTTTTTTAATGATTTCTTTTAATCTTTTGAATGTTGGCGTTATTGTTAATTCTTTTTTGAGCGCCGGCTTTTCTTTTGGTAGTGCGTGTAGTGGCAGCCATTCTTCTTTTTCTGCTTGTTCTTTT
>JACQMU010000058.1 GCA_016203425.1 Candidatus Woesearchaeota archaeon | reverse complement strand
GGTAAATACTATTTAAATGTTTATTTTCAAAACCTTTTCCAACCCAAACATCAAATCATTGGTTGTTATTTCGTGCTCAAAATCTTCACATGATACTACTGTTCCATCTTTAGCGCGATAAATTATTTGCTGCCTGTCAGACAATTGTTGCATCCCTAATAACTCTTCCTCATCTTCCAAAGGGTTAACTGTCAAATACATGGCAGATGCTGGAATGTTTAGAACTATTTCTTTAACAACAATTTTTTGTCCGCGATATTTTTGCGGGATTGAGAAATCAAAATCATTCAGCATTTTACGACACCACCATCAATAAGTGTTTCTTCAAGATTTAAACTGATTTCAGTAAATGTTGAGGAACTTCAACATACATTTTCCCTTCAAACTCAATATAACCTTGATTCTTTTTAACAATTGGTTCTGGTTCGTAAGACAAATCTTTAATTCTGCGCATGCCAACAGCAAAACCTTCATACCAAAGACGACGATAAAAATTATCATCGTTTGGCTCAGAAGTATGACAAATGCCTGAATTTATATGAGGAACAATTCTATCCACCCAAATTGGTTCTGCATATGGAGTTAGTCCTGGCTTGTTTTTATAACAAATCTCTGGCGAGTGAAACCAAACATACAGTTTGTCATGACGAAGTGACTTCAAGAATCGAGCATATTCCTGCGTAACACTTCTGAACAAAAAACGCGTAGCAGGATTATCATCCAAAGCATCAACAGAAATGTTTGAAAAAGAATCTTTTTGAACCAAAAGAACCCCTGTTTTTATTGCTTTGTCAGCATCTGTTTCAGCACGCTCGCGCAAATCTCTTGCAACAGAATCTTCAAGTTTGAACTCTTGTCCATCACGCTGCGTTTTCGTCGCAACTTCAGGATTTTTCAAAATCTGATTGTAATCACGGGAAGCAATAACTAAAGTTTTTTCATCTAAATAACTTAAGCTTTCAGCAACCCAAAGCGTGTGATTTGAAACACTGTGCTTGTAACCACCGCACATGCGCAGCTCAGCAAGCTCCTCAGTTGTTGTAAGCTGAACATTGCTTTCCTTAAACTTATTAATGCACCTATCAAAAGGGCCAACTCCAAAATCAACTTCAAAAAATTCTTTCACAGGAATACGTTGCGCCATCGTCGTACTGCGCGAACTCATCACTTGTTTTTAAATCTGCCGTTGGTGATTATTGTTTATCCTTCACCACCCAATTATCTTCTTCACTTTTTTTCTAAATGCTGGTTTGTATCCTGACAAATATTTCTCAAGTTTCTTCTTGTCGATACTCTCAACAATATTTTTAACGACGTTATTATTTAGCCCCTCCTTAAAATAAATCATGTCAGTAAGCGTTTTTTCAATATCGGAATAAGGGACATAAAATTCACCTTGTTTTACATAATCATAACCGAAAAAATGTTTCTTGTCAATCCTTCTTATGAGCACATTTGCCCCTAAAATCTTTCGCAAGCCGGTTCTGGTTTTTCTTGCCGTAACAATAACAGGAATTGTTTCCTGCTCCCACAAATCATGATAGCTAAGAGCATCCTGAAGCCCGAAATACGCTGGCTTGAAGCAGAAGATAATTAATTGAGGAGCATCGTGAATAGTGTAAGCTCCTTTTGTTAACTTTTTAATTTTTCCGTTCATCAGAAGAATGTGAACAAACTGTTTTGCATATTGCTTATTTTTAATGTATTTTTGTATTGAAGACATAGTCACGACAGGACTCCTCACAAAAAGTTCATTTATTTTCCTCAAATATTTCTCTTTTCCCATTTTGTATTCTTAATGTACTCCATCATTTTCTGGCTTGTCGGCACAAGCCCTTCTAAAATCAAAACTTTCAACTCTTTCTCGTCAATAGGTGGGTTGAAATTTTTTATTAAGTAACCTGCCTTTGCTTTAATTTCTCTGAAATCAATGATGTATTTCAGCAAGAAAAAAATATCATACAAGTCACGTATCTTGCGCCTTCCTAAGTAAGTGTCTATCTTTTCACTGATAAGTTCTTCAGGTGTTAGCGTATAAACAGAAACAAGGTTGCCTTCTGCTGTTTCGTATTCCTTCAAACACCCATTCACTTTTTTGAATAAAGCTTCAAGCTCAACAAAAGTTCTATTCCACTTGAGCCGTGAATACAAACTATGTTCAGTTATTTTCTTTTTCTCGACTAAAAATCCCTTTTTTTGAAGATTTAAGAACAATGTGTTTATTTTGTTCACATCTTTAGAAAGATAAACATCTATGTCCTCTGAAAACCGGTTGCCCTGATAGCACCGCCATATTGCTGTTCCACCATGCAACACTGCATCATCAAAAACAGAATATAATTCTCGAACTATCATATCTTGCGCTTCTGCAACATTTTTATGCGCTTCTTTCTTTAATCGCACTATTAACGGCAATTTCATTAGATTCACCAAAGTTATAGATATATATAACCTTGGTTGGTTTATAAACCTTTCTATATTTTCAATAGATTCTATTCTCAATAAAGTTTATTTAAAATCTTCTCTAATTCTGACATCAACCGCCACGTTATTATTCTCTTGTCGAAATCTTCAGATGAAAGATAACTTCCATCTTCACAATGATAACTTATTTCTTGTCTGTCTGATACCATATTAAATCCTAAGAATTCTTCCTCATCTTCCAAAGGGTTAACTGTCAAATACATGGCAGATGCTGGAACACTCAGAACAATTTTTTCTCTCACAATAATCTTTTGCCCACGATAGTCTGTTGGAATTAAGAAATCAAAATCATTCATCATTCTGCAACCTTATCCTTCACCACAACCTCATTTGGCATTGTTGTTGTATTAGGCCACAATTTTCTCCCAGGGTTGATCACTGTGTTGCAGCCGAGCTTGACATTGTCGCCAATGACTGCACCGAACTTTGTGCGGCCTGTTGAAACGAGTTTTTCCTTGTAAACAGAAGAAGTAATGCCTTCGTCATGCCGCCAGTTTGCAGTTGTTGTACCCTTGCCAAAGTTCACTTTGTCGCCCACAACAGAATCACCGATGTATGCATGATGCGCAGCAGCACAATGCTCGCCAAGAATTGAATTCTTGACCTCACTACACAAACCTATCTTTGAATTGTCGCCAATAATTGTTGAGCCTCTGAGCAATGCATGCGGGCCGATTGTACAATTCTCGCCGATAATAACTGGGCCTTCGATGTAAGAACCACTCTTGATTATTGTGCCTTCGCCGATGCTGACAAAACCTTTGAGCGTCACGTTTTGCTCAATCACGGAATTTTTGTGCGTGATAGTGTGAGGCTGTTCTTGGGCCAACAGAATTTCGTTCAACGCCAGCAAGTCCCACGGATAACTGCACGGCTTCCACAATTCTTTTACGCGAACAACTTTTATTGGAACTGTTTTTGAAAGCAATTTAACTGCATCACCAAACTCCAACTCGCCACGCGATGACGGTGTGACTTGGCTGAAGAATTTGAAAACATTGGTGTCAAGCAAAAATGCGCCTGTACTGGCAAGATTAGTTGGAGGATTTACGGGTTTTTCTATAAAATTAATGAATTCCTCTTTTTCATTTGTTACAAAAACACCAAACTGCTGAGGGTTTGGAACTTCACAAGCTAATGCGGCATATTTGTGCTCAACAAGCGACTGCAAATCATTTCTGCTGTAAAAATCATCACCCATTAACATAAAAAATCTGTCTTTGATAAATTGTTGCGCACAACCAACTGCGTGCAAAGTTCCTTTAGGCTCGTGCTGAACAACATACTTCAACAACAAGGATTTGTAAGCATCACCAAATACACCCTTTATTTGAACACCAGTCTTTGGATTAACGACAAGAATAACCTCATCAACAATGCCTTCAACAGCATCAAGCTGATGTTCGAGAATTCTTTTGCCAGCAACAAAAAGCAAAGATTTGTGTTTATTAACTGTCAAAGGATACATTCTTGTTGAATTGCCCCCGACGAGGATTATGGCCTGCATGAAAATGTCGCGAATTACTTAGTTTATAAGTATTATGGATTCGTTATACGGGCAATTTATTTTCTACGCACGCCACCACAATTGCGCCTACGGTCATGACTACGTCATGCCCTACTCGCCACTCCGAAGGAGCCGACCCTCTGCTCGTCGGCGCCGACGTGGCGTGCGGCGAGACTGGGGTTGCTTTGCGGCACACTTGACGCAAAGGCTTACCAACGAGCTCTTGCGAAGTTGGAAAGAGCCCTTCGGAGTGGTTCGCAGCATTTGCGAAGCAAATGCGTCGCACCTGCCACAGTCGGCGTTAAAGTATAGTTTAAGAATTTGTTGTGACAAAAGTTTTATAAACATTGAATTACGACCTCACGATTATGATTGGAGAAAAAGAGGTGGCTGAGATTAATGAATGCCCTGCATGCGCAAGCCTAAACATAGTGCAAAACACGCAGCGCGAACAAATAGTCTGCAAAGACTGCGGCATTATTTTCCAGCCAACACCACTGCTTGAAGGAACAACTGCTGAAAAAACAAAGCACGCAGCAAAGCCAAAGAAAAAAGCAGTGAAAAATAAAAAGCGGTAAAAAAAACACGGAAATATTTCTACATAGACCTCTCGCCCACCCAAATCACTTCAATTTCATCCGCACGCTCGTAAGG
>JACQMU010000057.1 GCA_016203425.1 Candidatus Woesearchaeota archaeon | reverse complement strand
CACAAAAACAAGAAAATAATGATTTCAGGCTCCTACCTCTTCAACAAACAGTATCATGACATCGACGCATTCATATTCACAAAATATGAAAAAGAAGATTATGCCAAAAATGGAGTTCACGTAACATTCCTCCAAGAAACTGCACTAAACTCTTTATTCTTCAATTCGTTATCCCAGATTAGCATAAGTAACTTTTCATACACCTCGAGAAGTAATTTTAACATTAACTTGAACAACATTCTACAAACATATGAAATATTAGTCAATTCAATACTCAACAAAGAAGAATTCGAAAAGATTCTGCGAGATTTTATACTACAAACCGAATTCGTATCAAAACAGGTCGTTCTAAACCCAAAACAATTATTCGAGCTAAACAAAAAAATGATGCACAAGAACATAAATATCTTATCAAATGTGCTTATCAATACACTGATACTAAGTTATGATAAGAAAGGATTAAAAAACAAACTGCAAAAACAGATAAACAACTACAAACAATTAGCACAAGAATACAAAAGTGCAAAAAACATAAACATATACATAAACGCATACAGTGAGGCGATGAAACTTGCATCCTGACGAAGCAAAAACATTGATAACAAAAATATTGGCATCAGACGTCAGCTTTGAGGGGCACTTCAATAAATGCTTTGAAAACCTAAAAGATACACAACAACAAGAACTTATAGACTGGATAAAAGACTGTAAAGAGCGCAAAATTAACCCAATCCAATCAAAAACAAACAAAGACATAATTGGATTTATCAAAAGAATAGGCAGCAACATTAGAACAATACTCACAAAACAAAAAGAAGGGTACTTCTTAGTATTATTCCTCGACAAACACAAATATTATGAAACACAGATGATTGAATTAGGATTCTGAAAGAACAATATATTATTGATTCTGTTGTCCTTCATATTGTTTTATTATTTCTTCTGTTATTCGTTCAACGTTGTCTGCGTGGATTGCAAATCCGAGTCCTTCCATGTCGTTTCTTTTCATTGTGTTGATTCCTACGATTTTGCCGTGGATGTTTACTAGTGGGCCGCCTGAATTTCCTGGGTTGATTGGCACGTCTGTTTGGAGGTATGTTACGCCGTTGTTTCCTTTTCTGTCTGTTGCGCTGATGATGCCTTCTGTTACGCTGAATTCTAGTCCTGCTGGGTTGCCTACTGCGATGACGTTGTCGCCTATGTGTATGTTTGTGATTTCAAAAGATAATGCTTTTAGTGTTAGTGTGGGTTCTATTTTTAGGACTGCTATGTCGCTGTTTTTTTCAGTCCCTATTACCTTAATTGCGTATGTTCTTTGGTCGTATGTTTTTAGTCCTGCTTGTGTTGCTCCGTCTAAAACATGATAATTTGTTACAATGTATCCTTTCGGGTTGATGATTACGCCGCTGCCGATTCCTTTATCTGTTTTTATTGTGACTACTGCTTTGAGTGTGTCTTGGATGATGTTTGTGAAGTCTTTGTTTTTTATGTTGATGTTTTTGAGTTGGTCTTCAAATGTGCTGATTCGTTGGTTGTTTTGGTCAAGTTGTGTTGTTAGGGTTTGTAGTGCTTGTTCTTGTTGTTTTTTTGTTGTGTCTATTTGTTTTTCTACAGATGTTATGCTGCCAGTTATTTTTTCTTCGAGTTTTTGGTCAGCTTGGGCTACTGATGTTTTGAGTGTGGTTATTTGGCCTGTTATGTCTTGTTTTGTTTGGTCAATGCTTTGCTGGATTGTTGTGGTTTGTTGCTTGAATTCTTCTTTGAGGTCTTTTGTGTTTTGATAATTAAAAATAAGCATGCTGATTGCAAATAGTGTTATTATGCCGAGATTTATGAGGGTAAATCTTGTGTGTTTGTCCATTATTTTTTGCCGAAGTAAAACATTTTTTCTATGGAAACGTCTCCCGGTTCAAAATTGCCTTGTCGTGGATTGCGGTCTTTTTTTTGTTCTGTTATGTTTGGCTGTGGTATTGGTTGCGTGATTTTTGGTTCTGGTGGGTGTACGTGTGGTTGTGTGTCAAGTTGTGTTTTTAGTTTGTGGAGCTCAGTTGTTAGGTCGCTGATTTGTTGTTGTAGGAATGTGATTGTTTGTTCGAATTTTTTGTTGTTAATGTCAAGCAGGAGTTGGTATTTTCTTTCGAGCAGTTCGTTGTTGTTTGTTTCTTTTAGTTGTTGTGTGTGTTCTATTTTGTTTTCCTCGAATGTTGGCTGTAGTATTGTTTCTGCTTGCCTGAATGCTTCTTCTGATGTTATTCCTGTGCCTGTTTTGAGTGCTCCTGTGAGCGTGTTTATTTTTTTGAGTGTTTCTATATCCATGGTTGTTCTCCTTTTTGTACAGTTGTTTGTTTTGGTATTTTTTGTTGGCCGATTGGGCTTAACTGTGTATAGCAGTTTTCGCAGTATAATTTTCTGCCGTCTTGGTGGGCGATGCATTTATCACAGAGGTTTTTGCCGCACCACATGCACGTCCCGATTGTTTCTCGGGTGTGTGTCAGGCATTTGTTCATGTTATTGGTTCAGGAGGCCTCCATGTTTTTTTGTTGTAATTATGCAGCTTGAACCTTGAAAAAGCCAATCGTATTTCAGTATTCTTTGCATTTTTTTATTCCATCGTCATTTAAGCCGATTGGGTTTTTCATTGTTTGAGGAAGTTTTCTTTGATGAAGTGTAGCATGATTTCGTTGCCTGCTTTTGTGTATGCCGTGACTGCTGTGTTGACCAGCCCTTCTTTGAGGCATGCATCTCCTAAGCCGCTTAATCGTTCTTTGTCGTCGGCAAGTTCGTATGCTTTTGCAGCATAGCCGAGTTGGTGTTCTATGAGGCATTTGTCGCCGACTTCTGCGAGTTTTTGTTTGTGGTTGATTGTGTTGAATACTTCTATTGCGAATTCCCATCTTTGTTTTTTGACGCATTCCTCACCCACTTTTGTTAGGAGTTCGTTGTTATTTAGTGCTCTGAATGCTTTTATTGCATCTCCCAGTCTGCTGTCGTTGAGGCATCGCATTCCTATGGTGAGCAGTTTGTCGCGGTTGTCTGATAATGTGTACGCGTCGACTGCATTTGAAACAAGTGCCATTTTGTCGTATTCGTCGCCGACTGCAGATAGTTTTGGTTTGTTGCCCGTGAGTATGAATGTTTTGAGTGCTTCTTGGAGCTTGCCTTTTCTTAAGTACTCGTCTCCGAGTGCGTTGAGAAGTTCTTTTCGCATGTCTTCGTTGAACATGGAGAGATTTATCTTGTCAAGCCCTTTTTCAATCAACTGGGGTATTATTTTTTTGAAGCTTGGTTCTGGTTGTGTGTTTTCAGTCATGGTTTTCACCTTTTGGAGTAGTTCTGTTTGAGCCATGCTGCCTTCACGTTTTAAAATTATTGGTCAGTATATAAAAGTTACTATTTAGTATACTCGGCTTTTGTTTAACAAAAGCTGAGTTCACTAAACTTTGGTTTATGTATCATAGAAAGTTTAGTGCTTACTGAATTTACCACGCTTCTTTGTGGACGTTTTCTTCTTTTAGTCCTAATTCAAGAAGTAGTTTTACAGTGTCGTTTACCATTGGTGGTGGTCCGCAGAGATATGCTGTATATTTTTGTCCATCCATGATGTGTTGTGGTAACTGTACAGTCACTCTTCCTCTGAGTCCTTTCCATTCTTTGAATTCTTTGTCTTTCGCGCTCATGCTTGCAAATAGCTTGAATTTCTCGTTTGTTGCCGCCAATTTTTCCAATTCCTGTCGATAAATGTAGTCTTCTGGGTTGTGGAAGCTGAAGAGCAGTGTTATGACTTGGTTTTTGTTGTTGTTTAGTGTTGTTTTTATCATGCTTCTGAGTGGTGCTATGCCTGCGCCGCCTGCAATGAAAATAGTATTTTCTGTGACTGGTTCTTTGAGTGTGAATTTGCCGTATGGTCCTTCAATAAACAAAGCATCGCCAACATTCATGTCGTGTAATGCTGCTGAGAAGCTTGGTGGTTGTTTTCGTTTGACGCAAATCTCTAAATATCCTGTTTCGTGTGGTGCTGATGCAATAGAAAATGCTCGTTTCACCAGCAGTTTTTTCTCGTCAATGTAGCCTGTTGACACCATTAAGAACTGTCCTGCTTGAAATCCAAATCTCCCTTTTGGATACTCCAGTTTAAATGTTTTGACGTCTGGTGTTTCTTGTGTTATTTGAAGTATTTTGGATTTAAATTGCGGCATTGCAGCAACAAAATGAGCAGGGTTTTTAAGCCTAACGAATGCGCGCAGTAGGTTTATAAATATCCAACAGTAAATCTTGCCATGGATGATGGTGATTCAGATGATGGTGCTGTAGGTAACGATCGTGCACACCGATTACAATTTCGGCGCTGGAAAGTGAAAGTGCTTGCTGCTGCTCGAGATTTAAAGCGTGAAATTAGTGAAGTTCAAAAGCTCGAGAAAGATGACGCAGTGAATTATCTTGGTCTTCTAAAAGAAAGCGCGCAGCATAGCAAGTATTGGGGATATGTGCTTGATGTTGCCGCGGGAATTACGTGGGGCTTTACCCTTGCATCAGTGTATGCTTCGTTTGCAGTGCAAAATAAAGTTTTTGAAGATGCTGATAACAGTATATTGATGGGTGTTGCTGGACTGGTTACTTTTACTCGTGCATGTTGCGAATGGCGAAGTAAAGTGTGGACTGCTCAGATTCGAAAAGCAGAAGAAAATCTTGAGGATGTCATCAAAAGATATCAAACGAATCAAGTCTAAATTAATCATCCATATTGTGTTGTTTTCTCACGTGCCCAAATTTTGGCAAACATTAAAAAACAAGGTGCGTCTGTCTTGTTTTGTTTCGCGCCAGTGGTATAGTGGTAGAATGCGAGCTT
>JACQMU010000091.1 GCA_016203425.1 Candidatus Woesearchaeota archaeon | reverse complement strand
TATTTTTTTTGTGTTTTTTTCTGTTTTTTGGTGTATTTGTTTTACAGTCTTTTTGCTTTTTAATGATTTGTGTTTCATTCCTGTGCTTGTTGTGTGAGTTCTTTAAATAGCTTTCCTCTGTTTTGTAAGTGTTCTCGCGTGATGACAAAATGTTTGTTTGTTTCGTCAAGTTCTGCAGGCATGAAAAAATGCCATTGTTCTTGGTTGAATCTGACTGCAATGATTGCTTCTGCGTTTGTTTTGTGTGCAAATTGCTGTAGTTCAATGATTTCTTTTTTGTCAAAGTATTGGCTGTTGCCTTTGCAGGCTTTGCATTCTATCGCTAATCTTTTTGTTCTGCTTGCGGCAATAATGTCTGGTGCAGGATATTTTATTGAGCCTGAGCCTGCTACTCTGCATGCGGCCCAGTCGTTTGTTTGCCAGAATATGTGTATTAGTTCTCGTTCTGCATCACAGCCTTTGCTTTTTCTGCTCATTGAAATGTGAATGTTTTTAAAGATTATTAATTCTTTGTGTTGTTTATGGACAAAACAACAGCATTGTGTAAACTTATTGATGCAATTACACACCCTTCTCCAGGTGCAAGGGAAAAAGTTGAGGTTAAACAAAAAACTACAGATATTTTAAAAGGATTAGAAGATATTGCAAAAAACGCTGGTGTTTCTGATGCTCAAATTGATTTAGTCACAAGAATTTTAAGGTTTAACATTTGTGATTCTGATAAGATAAACCGTATTGATGTCAAATATGGATATGGCACTTCAACAATAAAAGATTCTCGATTAGGATTATATGTTGATGTTTTGCTTAATTCAGAATTTGCAAATAAAAATATTGTTCAGAAGCTTGTTTCTGGGTATAACTTACCTTGCAAAGAGCTTTTGTCTAAAGAGTTTTATCTTTTCTTTGAAGCAGAAGGAATAAATGTTCGTTTCTTTGATGTTAACTACTGGTGTGACCGTTCAGGATAATAAATTTAAAC
Organism: Candidatus Woesearchaeota archaeon; assembly: GCA_016203425.1. Classification (GTDB taxonomy): domain Archaea; phylum Nanobdellota; class Nanobdellia; order Woesearchaeales; family ARS49; genus JACQMU01. The sequence continues at coordinate 5,726 of JACQMU010000091.1, read as the reverse complement.
AATTGTTCTCATGAAGTCTTTTGCGCAGACTACGTTGTCAAATGCATTTCGTGCGTCTTCTTCTATTTCTTGTGTGTTTTTGTATCTTTGGCTGAAGTGTGTTAGTATTAATTTTTTTGTGTTTGCTTTTGATGCTATTTGTGCTGCTTCAAGTGAGGTTAGGTGGTTTCGTTCTGTTGCTTTTTCTTCTAATTTTGAAGCATATGTTGCCTCGCACACAAGTATGTCTGCATTTTCTGCGAGCTTAAAGCAATTTTGTGTTAGTCCTGTGTCTATGATGAAGGTTATTTTTTTTCCTTTGACAAGGTATGTTGTTTGTTCGGGGGTTATTTTTTTTCCTTTCCAGCTTATTGTTTTTCCTTGTTGTAGGTCGCCGAGGAGTGGGCCTTCGGGGATGCCTGTTTTTTTCACGTTTTCAATATTTATGCGTCTTTTGTCAGCTTCATTGAAAGTGTAGCCTACGCACGGAATGTTATGCTTGAGTGGCAGCGCGTGCATGCTGAAATCTTCATTTTTGAAAAACTCGCCTGTGCCTACTTCTGTGATGTTTATTTGAAATGTTGGCCTGACATCAAATGTTTCAAATGCATTTTTTATGTGTTTTTTTATTCCTTTTGGTCCGTAGATTTCCATTGGTGTTGGTGTTTCTGTCATGGATCTTGTTTGTATGAGCCCAGGCAGTCCTAACACATGGTCTCCGTGCCAGTGTGTGATTAATATTTTTGTGACGTCGGGGATTTTTATGCCTGCAATTTTTATTTGTCTTTGTGTTCCTTCGCCGCAGTCTATGAGTATTCCGTGGCTTTTGTATTTGAGAAATATTGCAGAATGGTTTCTTTCTTTTGTCGGACACATGCTGCTGGTTCCTAAAAAAGTGATTTCCATGTGTTCTTTGATGTTTTTCTTGTTTATAAAGAATAGCTTTTTAAATCATAAAAATTTACAAGGGTTATGTCTGAAACAGTTATTAAAGCTTTTTTGTCGCAGGGCAGGATTCTTTCTGAGAATTCTGATGCTGCGCGTTCGTTGTATAACCAGAGTAGGTTTGGCTCTCTGTTGCCTAATGGTCTTGTTCAGTTTTCTCTTGCTGAAGCGTTGTATTTGTTGGAGAAAAACAGGATTTTGCTTTTTGATGGCAAAAACAGATTGATTGATGCAGATAAGTTTTTGAAAAGGGCTAAAAAGAGTGATAAGAATTTTTGGGTGCGTTTTTGTGTTTTTCGTGATGTGCGTGATCGGGGGTATATTGTTAAAACTGCTTTGAAGTTTGGTGCTGATTTTCGTGTGTATGATCGTGGCGTGAAGCCTGGTGAGGATCATGCTAAGTGGGTGTTGTTTCCAGTTCATGAGTCTGAAGTTTTGACGTGGTATGATTTTGCTGCCAAGACGCGTGTTGCGCATTCCACAAAGAAAAAGCTTCTCATTGCTGTCGTTGATGATGAGGGTGATGTTTCTTACTGGGAGACAAGATGGTTAAGGCCATGAATTCTCAAGAACACAAATTTATTTAAACCTTTTGTGGGTGTTTTCTCGCATGGTTGATTATCGTGAACAGATTTTGATGCTTGCTCAGCACAAGCCGTTGTTGCCGGGTGATGTGGCTAAGTGTTTGAACACTAATTTGTTGATGGCGTCTGCTATGCTTTCTGAGCTTTCTGCTACAAAAAAACTGAAAGTTTCAAAATTAAAGGTGGGTAGTTCTCCTTTGTATTTTTTGCCTGAAAAAGAGGCGTTGTTGCAGGATTTTATGAATGTGTTGCCTGAGAAAGACCGTCAGACTGCTTTTGCTTTGCAGCAGCAGAAGGTTGTGCGTGATGTTGTTCAGGATCCTTTGACGCGTGTTTCTCTTAGGCAGATTGGTGATTTTAGTCGCCAGGTTGTTGTTCAAAATAATGGTTCAGAGGAATTGTTTTGGAAGTGGTTTTTGTTGTCTGACGAGGATGCCAATAAATTAATTCAGCAAAATCTGGCGCCTGTGGAGAAAACAATTGTTGCTGTACAAAATGCTGTTGTTGAGCCTAAACTTTCCTCGCCCGAAATAATTACTGCTCCCAAAAAATCTGTTGTTGTAAAAGATAATTTTGTGCATCGTGTTGAGTCTTTTTTTAATAATGCTCAAATAAAGATTGTTGAAAAACATGTTCTTAAGCGTAGTGAGTTGGAATTGGTTGTTGAGCTTCCTTCGCCAGTTGGTTCTTTGACGTATTATTGTAGAGTGCGGAATAAGAAGAAGATTTCTGATGCAGATGTGAGTCAGGCTTTTGTTGAGGGCCAGTTGCGGAAGCTTCCTGTTTTAATTGTCACAGATGGCGAGTTGAATAAAAAGGCAAAAGAGCTTCTTTCTCAGTTGAAGGGGGTGTCTTTTCAGAAAATCTGATGGGCGTTAATCTTAAGGATTTGTTTGGGCGGAGTGAGATAACTATTGAGTCTTTATCCGGTAAAGTGATTGCTGTTGATTCATTTAACATGATTTTTCAGTTTCTTTCTACTATTCGTGGCAGGGATGGTTCTTTGCTAAAGGATAGTGGGGGGAATGTTACTTCTCATTTGGTTGGTTTGTTTAGTCGTACAGCGCATTTAATGTTGTCAGGTGTTAAGCCAGTGTTTGTTTTTGATGGCAAGGCGCCGTTGTTGAAGCAAAAGGAGCGGTTGCGTCGTTTGTCTTTGAAGAAGGAGGCAGAGAAAGAATATGAATTGGCTGCTGAGAAGGGTGATTTTGAGGGTATGCGTAAGTTTGCTGCTCGTTCTATCTATGTTGATGAGCGCATGATTGTTGATGCTAAGAAATTAATCTCATTGCTTGGATTGCCTGTTGTTCAGGCTCCTTCTGAGGGTGAAGCGCAGGCTGCGCATATTGTTAAGCAAGGAAATGCTTGGGCTGTTGGCAGTCAGGATTATGATAGTCTTGTTCATGGTGCTTTGCGTCTTATTCAAAACTTGTCAATTGCGGGGAAAAGAAAGCACCCTAAAACTTTGGCTTACAGAATTGTTTCTCCTGAGCTTATTGAGCTTAAGAAAAATCTTGAGCGTTTGGGTATTTCTCAAAAGCAGTTAATCTCGTTGGCAATGCTTGTTGGTACTGATTATAACCCTGGTGGAATTAAGGGTATTGGGCCTCAGAAGGCTTTAAAGATGGTTCGTGAGTTTAAAAAGCCTGATGATTTGTTTGCAGAGGTTAAGTGGTCTGAGTATTGGGATGTTGCATGGCAGGATATTTTTTGGTTGTTTGAAAAAATGCCAGTTACTGATGAGTATGTTCTTGAATTTTCTAAGATTAATCCTGATGCATTAACAAAATTTCTTGTTGATGAGCATGATTTTGGCAGCGAGCGTGTTTTGTCTTTTGTTAAGAATATCGAACTGTTTCAGGAGTCTAAGAAGCAGAAAGGTTTAAGTGCTTTCTTTAATCAATGAATGGCATGCGTTTGAAGGAAGTGCTTGAAACAAAATTGTCTAAAAGAGAACGTTCTTTTGTGCGTGCAAGTTTTGATACGGTTGGGAGTATTGCTTTGGTTGAAGTTCCTGATGAGCTTAGGAAGAAGCAAAAACTTATTGCTAATGCTGTTCTTGCGCAAAATCCTGCTATAAAGTCTGTTTTTAAGAAGGTTGGCGCTCATAAGGGAAGATTTCGAACACAAAAAATTGTTTGGTTGGCTGGTGAAAAAAAGACAGAAACAATTCACAAGGAAAGTGGAGTTTTTATGAAGCTTGATGTTGCTGAGTGTTATTTTTCACCGAGACTGGTGAGTGAGCGTTTGCGTATTGCAAAACTTGTTAAGAAGAATGAAAATGTTTTGGTGTTGTTTAGCGGTGTTGCGCCTTATGCATTAATTCTTGCAAAGCATTCTTTTGCAAAAAAGATTGTTGCAATTGAAAAGAATCCTGTTGCGCACAAATATGCTTTTGAGAATTTGGTGCTTAACAAAATTCCTGCCGATAAATTGATTTTGTTGCGTGGTGACGTTAAGGAGAAAATTCCAGAGCTTAAAGAAAAGTTTGATAGGATTATTATGCCTCTTCCAAAATCAAGTGAGTTATTTTTAGAAACATTGCGGTCTGTTGTTAAAAAACACAGCATGATTCATTTGTACCAGTTTGCTGCAGAGGATGAATTTAGCGCTGTCGCAGAGAATATTATTGAAAAATGTTTTCAGTTGGGTTTTCCTTGTAGGGTTGTTGGCATTGTTAAGGCAGGCCAGTCTGCTCCGCGTATGTACAGAATTTGTATTGACTTGGAAGTTAAGTGAATTGTACCCGCTCGGTCTTCCGTTTTCTTTCATCGCATTTGCTCAAATGGGATTCACATCCTCATCGCGTAGTACAAAAATGTTCTAAAATGCGGTTATTTAAAAACCTTTTACTTGGAAGAACGCTCAGTCGAACGCCACTGTGTCCGAAGACCTGTGGATGAAGACATGAGCGTTCGCGTTCTTCCAAGTACTTTTGAAAGTTGCCCGAGCGTAGCGAGAACGCTTCGTGGTTGAGCGAAGAGCGAAACCCGAAGTGGCAACTTTAAAATTTACCCGAACATGTTCTTATATTCTTGTTCTCCAGTGTCAGTTCGCATTTTTTCTACTGCTGCAAGAAAGTCTTCTTCTTTTACTTTTGTTCTGTCGTCGCGTATTGCGAAATAGCCTGCTTCTGTGGCTGCGGCTTTGATTTCTGCTCCTGAAAATCCTTCCATCAATTTGATGATTTTGTCTGTGTTAATTTTTGTGAGGCTCATTTGTTTTGTGTGGATTGAAAAAATTTCTTTGCATCCTTCTTCGTTTGGCAACGGTACGAGAATCGGTCTGTCCAGTCTTCCAGGTCTTGTGATTGCGCCGTCAAGAATGTCTTTTCTGTTTGTGCAGCCTATGATTTTTACATTGTCTAATGGTTTGAATCCGTCGATTTCTGCGAGTAATTGCATGAATGTTCTTTGTACTTCGCGTTCTCCACTTGTTCCTAAGTCTATGCGTGTTGCCGCGATCGCGTCGAGTTCATCAATGAAAATAATTGACGGTGCTTTTTCTCTTGCGAGTTGGAATATTTCTTTGACGAGTTTTGCTCCTTCGCCAATGAATTTTTGTACCAGTTCTGAGCCAACTACTTGTATGAACGTTGAGTTTGTTGATGCAGCGACTGCTTTTGCTAGCAGTGTTTTTCCTGTTCCGGGAGGCCCGTGTAGGAGTATGCCTTTTGGTGGCGTGATGCCAATTTGTTTGAATAATTCTGGTTTTTTGAGTGGCAGTTCAATAACTTCTTTTATTTCGTTTTCTTGTTCTGCAAGCCCGCCGATGGAGTCCCATGCGACGTCTGGTTTTTCCATTATAACAAATTTTTCAACGTCGAATTTTTTTGAGACAGGTATTTTTTTGACAACGATTAGGTTTTTTTGTTCTGCGAGCACGCCGTCGCCGGGTTTTATGTCGATGCAGGCTGATGATATGTCCACTAAGAATTCATTGCCGTTTGGCAGTTTGACAAGTGCTTTTTGGTCTATGAGGTCGCGTACTTCACATGCAATGAGTGGTGTTCGTTTGAATTTTTCAAGTTCTTTTTCGAGGTTTTCTACGCTGTCTTTTAGAATTTTGTTTTCTTCTTCAAGCCCTGTCAGATTCATTGCATAACTGTAAATGACGCTGTTTATTTTGTCGCCTTCATTTTGGTTGTTAACAGTCATCATATGATGCTGGGGGCATGTTTATTTATAAACCTTATCGAATTTCAATTTGATGCATAAT
>JACQMU010000061.1 GCA_016203425.1 Candidatus Woesearchaeota archaeon | reverse complement strand
GTCTAAGCGTTGTTCAACAGTTTCAGTCAATATTTTTGCTTCATCTGGATAAAACGCTGTGTTTATTGCATCTGCTTCTGCGACTGTTGTGTCGTCTGGCAGTTCTAAATATCCGCCAGATATCGCCATGAATCTCGGGTTTCTTCCGAGTATTTTTCTAACTTCTACGCCACTAATTTCTTTTGCTTTCGGTATTTGTATTCTTATCATTTTTATCCTCAAGAGTGTGGCAGTAATTCAAACAAAACACCATAAAATGTTTTGTTGTTTGCTGCTGGCTTTATTTTGATTGCAGTTAAATCACCCTCGGTATTGAGTGTGCCCCAGAGGGTTAATGTTTGCCCATCACTTGCACCTAACCCGTACACAATGGTTCCTTGATTGTTGAATACTGAAGGTCTGTGCTGTATTATAACAAATCCAGCATAATCACTATCACCACCAGTTCCGTTGTCTTGACCAATAGTCATCGTCATTGCTCCACTGTTTAAGTCAAGTAATATGTTTTGTTGAACTGCTGTAACATCTGTCACCCACCAATGCAAGAAATAAGTTTTTTCACCAGTAACAGACCAGCTTATTCCTGTGCTACTATTAACTGCGGATTGTAAGCTGACGAATTTTAGCCCATGCGCAAACTTGCTCGAATCAATTGCCGCACCAGCCGCTATGTCCGCATTAACAATACCCAAAGCAGCCAACTTCGCTTTAGCAATTGCAGCACCCGCAGCAACATCAGCATCAACAATATTCAAAGCAGCAAGCTTTGTTTTAGCAATTGCAGCTGCTGCATCAACATCTGAATTTGTGATACTTAGTGCGGCTAATTTTGTTTTTGCTATTGCCGCACTTGCGTTAATGTCGTCGTTTGTGATTGTTCCGTCTTGAATTAATGAAGAAGTTACTGCACCACCTTTGATTTGTAACTGGTCGCTTGCATTCTTCTCAATAGTTACGTTGTCGACTTGAATTGCGCTTGATGAACTCCAACCCATATTTTTACCTCTTTTTTGCTTTCGAAGCAGCTTGTTTCGCCCTCTGCGTCACTAAACCAACACCAAACTGACCAGTACCCGTTAATGAAGTAGCACTTGCTTGTGCACCAGACAACGTTGTACCACCACGAGCCATAGTTTCTTGCGCGCTTTGTACAATATTCTGAGCAACTTGAGCAGCAACAGGACTTTCTCTGAACACTTCTCTCACCGTGCTAACCTGTCCCGTGAACGGACTGACCATTTTCATCTGACCACTGGATGTTAAACTGTGAACTTCATCGCTCTTTCTCACTTCTTGAGCAATATCAGGACGCACAATATCTAATCCTGAGGTCAGAGAACTGTTTGTTTTGTGTGCCATTTCAAATTGTTTCTGCGCCAGTGCTTCACTGATTTGTTTTTGCACCAAATCTTTGCTTGTCAAACCTTTTGCTCTCGCAATGTCCTTAATTGATGCTGACTGGTCAGAACTCAAAGAACTTGAACCTTGTTCAGTTTTTCTACCATAAACATCGTAAGCAAGATATGCAAGAATACCCAAAAGCCCAACTCCGACAACAACATTCCCTGTTTTCACCATTTTTTTATTTCCTCTCAAAAGCGCCCACTAAAAAATAAGCACCTAACAATCCTGAACCAATAATCAAAGGCAATTTTAGCTTATCAAAAACTAAGCTGAAATCGTCAATCCATGACGGAGATTGTGAAACTGCAACATTTGCTATCGATTGAGCAACTTTTTCAGGAGCAGTAGCTAATGCAACATTCGCTTCAGCAATTCTTTGCTGACTACTTGCTTCAGTTTGTCGTGTTTTCATCCACTCACTAATCGAACCACGCGCTAAATAACCCAAACCCAAAGTTATCGCTCCACCAATTAAGAGAGGAAAAACCATTCAAACACCACCAGCCCACGCCGCCAAGATTTTTTCATACTCCTGCGGCGTCATCAAAACACCAACGACTGACACTTGAACAACCCCAGAACCAGTCGTGATACGAGCTTTAATGTCAACGTTCTGACCTTGCTGCAATGCCTTCCACAAGGATGGATGACTGCTTAACTGCGGCAACGTGAGTGTAAGATTATTTGAGAGAGCAATTTCTGCTATTTGAGAATTCTGAGAAGTCAACGGTTTCCCACCAACAACTATCGTAACTTTTCCATTCGTTTGAAAGTTTGAATCTGCTGAGAGACTGATTTCTGTGGGCACAAAAATTCGGTCACCAGCAACAGCATAAGAATAAACACTACTCTGAGTAGCGCTATTTACTGTGATTTTATCACTAACATCTATGATGAGTTCAGCCATTTTGGTACCTCAAAAAATAAAAAGTTTATTCTTCCGTTCGGAAGAACAAATCAACAGTATCACTACCACCGAGAGTGAAATCCAACACAGTCTTTGCATCCCACCTGTACGCTGAATGGTACAACTGGAATATTCCTGACTGATGACCGCTCTCAAGCAAGGCGTTTTCTGCTGCTTTGAGCTGGTTCAAGCTGAAATTTTGCAGTTCCAAGCTACCATCACGACTGAAAGTCACATCTGTAAGGTTGCTTTCAGTACCTATTTTGAAGTACGTTGCAGTAATAGCTCTTGATTTCACAATGTCTGGCGCGTAACTGTTGCTTCCAGATGCTCCTGATTTTTGCACTCGGAAAAGTCTTTCAGTACGCTTGTCACTTGCATCGTCATCATAGACTGCACCAATAATTACTCTTGCATTCCCAGCTGTAGCTCCTGAAGTTGCCATTGCTGAATACGCCGCAAGGTTGACAATCAAACGCATCGACTGCCTTGAGCCATCAACTCTGAAAGGAATAAAATACAAATCAGTCGCAGACGTGCTTGAAGTTGTCGTTTCAGAGATGTTTTTTCCTCTGTTGCCATAAAGATACAACGTCTTTATGTCTGTGCCCCTGACTTTAGACCACAAAGGTGCGCTATCTTTGTCAAACAAATCAATACTATCAAGCGCAGCAGCCAAAACTTTCGCACCAGTCAACGTTCCAGAAGTATCATTTGTGACTTGGATAGTGAATCCTTTGATGTCACCGTGATTCGGCACAATCTTTTCAGCTTGCGGCTGAATGCTCGTGCTCATTGCGACAGTTCCACTGTCAAATATTGTTCTTACAACTGCTGGCATTTTATACCACCTCCGCAATAACATCATTTACACGCGCAAATGCTGGCTGTAACAAAACACTCAAAGCACTTATTGCTCCAGCAATTCCAAGCCCTGCGGCAAGGAAATGCGCAAAATCAAACTTTAGCATCGCAATAAAACCCGCTGCAACCATCAAAACAACACCTGCGACAACCGCACTGCCACTTTGTAACCTGTTTACATACGGCAAACGTCGTAACAAAGGAACCAAAACAGCACTCGCAAGAACAACAGCAAGCCCAGTAGCCGCCCATTTCAACATACTCGACATAAAACTCTTAGAGCCAGAAACTTTGTTTCCAACACTTCCCAAAGCGATTTTAGCGCCACTCACAACCGAACTCACAGCATTCGCCATCAAACATCACCTCAACACATTAGAAGACGTTATTATTAAGGAGAGTTTTGTTTTTTTCTGAGTACAAAACAGCAAGGCATTTAAATAAACGCAATCTGAATAAATCAGAATGATGCACAAACGCTCTTTTTTTATTTTGATTATTGCAATGGTTATGTTATTAGGACTTACTTCTTGCTTGCGTAAATCAGTGACAGTGAATACTTTAAAATGCGTAAATGATGCTTCCAAAAATTTATCTGTGAATGATTGTGACCACCAGAATATTAGAGAAGAAGCTTTTAAAGAGCGAGATAAAATTAAAGAAATAGTCCCCGTAATAGAT
>JACQMU010000049.1 GCA_016203425.1 Candidatus Woesearchaeota archaeon | reverse complement strand
GTTCGTAACAAATAACTGCAACCGAATGGCTCAAATTCATTGTTGGATACTTTTTTGATGTTGGTATTGTCACGACAAAATCGCACAATTTTATTTCTTTGTTTGACAGTCCGCTTCCTTCTCGCCCAAACAAGATGCCGACATTTTTTTTGTCATGAATTATTTTAGAAAGTTGTTGTGGTGTTATTGGTGAACGTGGAATGTTGTAGTCTGTTCCCAGTTGCGCTGTTGTTCCAATTAATGTGTGGTACTTTTTGAGCTCATTTTTTCTGATTATTTTTGTTTGTTTCAGAATATCGTTTGCGTGTTTTGCTCTGTCTCTTGCTTCTTGTGATTTGTGGTCGCACTTTGGGCTGGCTAAAACAAGGTTTTGAAATCCGAAATTTTTCATGGCGCGCGCAACTGCGCCTATATTTCCTGCATTTTCTGGCTCAAGAATGATGATGTCCATATTAGCGGATAAATCCAATAGCAATGTTTCCTAATATTAAAAACATAAAGAATAAGCTTATAATTTTCCACGCAAATTGTCCTTTTTTTGGGTTCCAGCTTTGTAGTGCCAACAACAGCATTCTTCCGCCATCAACCGGCCCTATGGGTAAGAGGTTGAACATTCCTATGCCTAAATTTAGCAATAGCAACCAGTAAATAAGCCCAAATGCCCAGATGATTAGTGCTGCTGTTTTCTCTCCGTATGCTTGTTTGAAGCTTTGCTTTATTTCTGTTCCTTGGCTTACTGAAAGGCCGATGTATGCTTTTGCTGCGTCTTTTGGGTGTGGCGTGAGTGTTATTGTTCGTGTTGTTGCGTTGGTTGTTATTGTTATTTTTGTTCTTGGTTTTAATTGTGCAAGTGTGTTTGTAAAGTTTTGTACATTTGTTATTTGTTGTCCGTTGATTGCTGTGATTAGTTCTCCTGCTTGCATGCCTGCGCTTTGTGCTGGCCCGTTTTCTGTTATTGCAGTTGCTTTTACTCCCGTGAGGTGTAATAGTGTTTCTGCAAATGGGTTGACAATAAATAGTACAAGAAGAAATAATATTCCTGCCGTGAGTATGTTTGAGAACGGCCCTGCTGCAAATACTGCTAATTGTTCTCTTGCAGGATGTTTTGCAAGCTTTTTCTCGTCAGGTTCGACAAAGGCTGCAGGTACTATTGGCAGGATTATTCCGAAAAATGCAAAGCCTGATGATCGTACTGGGATTTTGAATGCGCGTGCAACAATGCCGTGTGAGAATTCGTGAATGATTGCTATAACGAAGATTGATGTTATCCAGTAAAGGAATGGGACAAAGAATACTCCTTTTGCTTGGAATGGAAGGACTGGTTTTATGCTTGCGGGTGCTTCTGGTTGCAAAAATAATGTTATTGTTGCGCTTATGAGTTCGTATGAAATAAATGCCATGCCTATAAATCCAATGATTGCTCCAAAGATTGCAACAAATCTTATTGCTCTGCCAAATCTGCCTGCAATCTTGTCCATTAGTTTGAGGCCGAATTTTGTTCTGTACATGATGAAATAAAAGATTGGATAAAGTATTTTTTGTATGACGAGCTTGTCGCGTTTTAGATAAAGAAATAGAGTAAGAACTATGACAAAAACTATTGCCAGAATGGATTGTACGTCCATTGTTATTTAATTACTTTTTCCTCTTTGGTTTAAACTTTTTGCCTGAACATTTGCGGCACTTGACCATGCCGTCAGCTACTTTTCTGCTTGGCGCGCGAAGTACTGTTTTGCACCTTCTGCACACAAATTTGTTTCTGAATTTTCGTGTTTCTGCTTCTGGAAACTTAGCCATTGTTATATACCTCTAAACAATGGCTAAGCTCAAAAATTTCTAATTTTTGTTGTTTTGCCATTGTTATATATCTCTAAACAATGGCAAAACTAAAAATCTTTGATTTTTTTGCTTGGCCATTGTTACTCCTTACTTTTTAGTTGTTTCATGACTTTTTGGTCGAGTATTATCCAGTAAAGGATTTGGCATCCTTCTGTGATTGTGTTTTTGAGTTCTTCTGGAATTGTTAAATCAAATGTTTCGTACGTTTCAAGGTCCATGACGTTTGCTTTGTCGCCTGCGACAGATAATACTTGTGCTCCTTTTTTTTCAACGATTGGAACTTCTACGTTGTCGTGTGCTGGCAGCACAATTTCTCGTTTTTTTTCGTCAATGAGCCCTACGCCGACAATGCGTGCTTTTGCATGCCCGTGTTTGCCGCTTTTGCCTATGTCAATGCCGACAACTTTGCAGGCAGCGCCATCCATGATTAAGTAACTGCCTTCTTTAATGTTTCCTGCATTCACTATTTTTGTTGTCATCGCAAGCTCTTTGTGGGTTGTGTTTGTTTATAAACATTTTGGAAATCTTTATAAGGAACTGCATGCTTTTTGACAACATGGCTGGTAAAAAACTTTATGAAGCAACATATTGATAAAAATGAGTAATTGGAAACCTGATGCGCAATTTCTTGATTTTTTCCTAAAAGGATTAATTGAAGAAGGTGAAAATGTTGACCTTCATAATTACCGTGAAGACAAGACTGGCAGAATGTTAAGCACGCGAGAACTTGTTGAAGAAATGCGGCAAGGAACTTTTTTAGGGAGAAAGTTTTACAAAAAAGTGTACAATCATCCTGAAATGCAGAAGGATTATGAAAGATACAAATCAGAACAAGGTGAGACAAATGACTAACTGGAAGCCTGATGAAAAGTTTTTGGATTGGTTTTTAGAAGAAAGTAAAAAGGAAGGGGATGTGACTAAACCCATGGTTGGGTTCCCTGATGGTACCAAGAAAGGTGGTGAAGGGTACAGCCTTAAAGAAATAGTTAAAGAGATGAAAAAAGGGAACGAACAATTTAAGCGAATGTATGCTGGATTGGAGCTTGCGTTCGGGCAAGAATACGAATCCTACAAATCCCAACATCCTTAAAACAACCTAAACAAACTTTTGCTTTTTTTTCTTCTCTGTGTTCTCACCAAACTGTTCAATTGTTTCTCAAGCATTTCCCATTGCTCAAACTTGTGTTCTTCTTCTCTGAATTCTTTTGTGTGGCTGCAATGCCTGCTGCCTTGTGAGCTGAACTTGTGTTTTTTGTGCAACAATTCGTGGTACATTACATAATCCAATAATTGTTGATGTTCGAGCAGCCATGATGTTATTGTCACAGTGTCTGTGCTGTACTCAAACGTTCCCAAGAGTTGTGTTGAATTTCGTAATTCAAAGTTGGGCATGCTCATGAGCCCCATTAAATATTTTTCGTTCACTCTGTTAAATGATTCTTCAAGTATTGGGTTGCTTTTTGTTCGTGGTGTTGTGTTTGATAAATTTTTCAGAAATAATTCGTACAGTTCAATCTCTGTTGTTCTTTTGTGTTGTTTGAAAATTTTTGTCATTAATGATTGTAGTAGTCCTATTTGTATTTCGCGAGATACTTCTTGCCATTTCTTGCTGAGGTTAAATGTCACTTCCCCTCTGAATTTGTTTAACTGTACGTTTGCATTGTATCCTTTGAACTTTCCTGAATAATTTATTGTTGGAGAATAATTTAATATCTTGTCAGGGTAGAGTTTGCAAAATGCTTGTTGGACAATGTCTGTGTTCATTCTGTTCTTGCTTCGTATCTCAATATTGCAGCTACTTTGCCTAAATCTCTTAATTGTGCGCCCTCGCGTGTTTCTGTTGATATGATGCGTATGTTTGCTGAGAATGTTTTTGCTGCATTTTCAAGTTCGTCTATTGTTGTATCGTCAAGTGCTTCTGACAATAACAAGATGTCTACTGCCCCTAAATCAATCATTTTTTTTACTTCAACAATGCCGTAGGCTACTTTTCCTGGTTTTGTTGCCAGCAATTCTAAGAATCTGTTGACAATTTTCTTCTCTTCAGTTATTTCTTCTTGTGCAAGGATGTCTTGGCTTTTGTCCAGTAATTCTTGTAGCCCTGTTTCTTCTGTGTATGATAAGTCTTTGATGCCTATGACTTTTTTCTTGATGTCTCCTGTTAAATAATTGCCGTCAACAAATTCATATTTTGTTGGGCCGGGCCCTCCAACAAGTATGCCTTTTAGTCCTTCGTATGTTAAGAATTGTTCTTTAACGTAGTCTGCGACTTTTTTGTAGTGTGCCTTAACTGCGATTTCTCTGTTTTGTTGAAATCTGTGTGCCGATTGTCCTCCTGCCTTCATTTTTCCTGGTACGTGCGAGTGTGTTTTCATGAGTGGCACAATTGTTTTGCCTTTGAGCACCGCTATGATTGCGTCGCGCGCATCAAGCACAATAAGCCCGTATGCTTCTTTTGCTTCGAGCATTTCTCGCAGAATATCAAGCTGGAAGTTTTTGTCGCATCTGTAAATTCTTGTTTTGACTGGGATTGGTGGTTCGATTGACCATACTTTGACATCGCTGCTGCCTTCGCGTTCTGCGACGTTTCCTGAAAATACTGCCATGCCGTTTTGTGGTGTTTGTTTGTAAAGTCTCAAATGTTTTATCATGCGTTCCAAAGCATCTATAACATTGTTGCGTGTTTGTGCTGACTTGATGTTTGTTGCAGTGCCTTGTTCTTGTGACAGATGCCCAATTATTTTGTTAAGGTCGTAGTCTTGCGGGACGTATACACTGACGAATTCTGTGTGTCTTGCTTGTTTTGCTTCAAGTTCTTTTACAAATTTTTTCAGGTGATATTTTTGGTGCTCTGTTAATGCCATGTTGCGTATGAAATGGCGCACATTTATAAATAGTGTTGTGTTCGAATGTTGTGGTGATGATTTATTGAAGACCAAATGCATCTTGATGAAATAACAAGTTACCAAAGACTTTTTGCTGAACAAAAACTTTTTGATAAAACAAATGCTGAAGAACGTTCGAGAGAAATACTGGCTGTTTATGCTGATGCTGTTAAGCGTGGATACACAATGTCATCTGATGACATAACAATCCGCCGTGCTGCTGAAACAATTGAAAAAACAATTCGCCACAATAGAGAAATTAAGGAAAAATATCCTGATGCTTTGGAAAGGATTGCTAAATATCAAGAAGCATATATTACGAAAACTCTTTTCAGCGATATTACTAGAACAGAATTTCTGAAAGAAATTGGCGATGTATATCTTGCTGCAAGTCTGTCTGGTTACAAAATGACGCCAGAAGATTTGAAAATTCGCGTGGTTGCACATACCTGTTTACATCCTTCTATTTTGGAAGAAATTGCTGATAGAATTTCAAGTGACGATATTGTAGATTAGCACGGTAATCCTGTGAAATGTCAAGAACCACTGTGGCATGCGACAAGAATTCAATGTGGTTCTTGAGCACACCCACAAATACCACCACTCTATTGTCCATCAGTGGCTCTATGCACACGAGTGGTATTTGTGGTGGATTAACTCCAGCACACAAAAAATTAAAAACTCCTCATTTTTTGTTTCTTTCTGCATGGAAAATATTAATCATAAGGCTTTGGACAAAACTGTGTTTGACATTCTCTCAAAGGATTTTGAAAGGCAGGGTTTTGTTTGGAGTATTGATGGCAATAGATGGATTCTCACACCTGAAGCGCAAATGCAGGCTCGCGCTCGTGGTGGTTATACTATGGGACAGTTGGTTCATCGTGCGCGTGAATACATGCATATGACTCTTGCTCCTGATGATGTTACTGGTGTGCCTTTTACTGGCTCTGCAAGCAGGCGTGATTGTGATGTTGGTGTTGTGATTGCAAAAAACATTAAGTTGCCAACGCCTATTTTTTCTGCTAACATGGAGTCTGTTACTAATGCAAATTTTGCAACAACGTTAGCTAAGATGGGTGGTGTTGGTGTGTTGCACCAGTTTCAGGATATTGCTTCGCAGGTTGCAGAAATAAATTCTGTAAAAAATGCTCTTGTTAAGAAAATTGTTATTGATGGCAGGACGTACGAGCCTGCTGTTGATGGTGCTGGAAGATTTTTAGTTGCCGCTGCTTCTGGCGTTAAAAATAATTATATGGAACGTGTTGATGCTGTTGTTGGTGCTGGCGCAGATATTTTGGTTCTTGATATTGCGCATGGTGATTCGCGGCAAATGCATGATGCAATTTCGCGTGTGCGGGACAAATATCCTGACATTGTTTTGATGGCGGGTAACATTATTACTCCCAAGGCTGCTTATTTGTATTGCAAGAATGGGGTTAATATTATCAAGGCAAATGTCGGCCCTGGTTTTGCGTGCACGACGAGAAAAGAGACTGGTTTTGGTGTTCCTTCTATTTCTGGCCTTTATGATGTGGTAACTGTTGCCCGTGAGTTTGGTGTTTCGGTTGTTGGTGATGGTGGTGTTAATGATTCTGGTGATGCTGTGAAGTATTTTGCTGCTGGTGTTAATGGTGTTATGATTGGTTCTATGTTTGGTGCAACGTCTGACAGTGCACTGTTTGAATCTCGATACAATAAAAATGCTGGTAAAGTTAAAGTGTGGGGCAGTGCAAGCAGTCGCGCGAAAGAAAGCCAGGGCCGTCCTCGTTGGGATGCTGCTGAAGGTGTTGTGCGTGAGCTGGATTACCTTGGTGAAACATCTGTTTTCATTGCGCGCATTATTACTGGAATTCAGTCTGGCTTGAGTTATGCTGGCACAAGTGATGATGGAAAAAATAATCTTGAGCGTTTGGCGAGATACAGCAGGTGGACGCTGCAGACTGTTGCAGGTGCTTTTGAAGGCAAAAAGGGTTTGTAAGGCTATTTGTAGTCAATACGAAAAGAGGAGCGCAAGCGACTTTCCATTTCTATCTCGGGTCTCGAACGCAGTGAGAGTGCCCGAGCTGTAGATGCTGTGTCAAGTCCAGCAGGAGTTGAACCGCTACCTTTTTAAATCCCGTCTATTTTGTTTGCTGAATGCAAAGAGATGTTGGCTTGGGGCCTGTGAAGCGTTTTGGCGTTCGTTATGGCAGGACTACAAAATACAACCGTGCGCAGATTGAAATTCAACAGAAAAAGCCGCAGGTTTGTCCTTATTGCAAGAAGCCTAAGGCTAAGCTTGTTTTTGTTGGTGTGTACGCATGCAGGCAATGTGGTGCAAAATTTACTGGTAAGGCATATTTCCTTGAACAAAAAGTAAAAGTTGAAGCAGAAGTGCCTGAAGAATTTGTTGAAGAATCTAATGGTGCTGAAACTGTTGAAGAAGAGGTGGCATGATGGTCAAGTATACTTGTTTTTTGTGTGGTAAAAGAATTTCTGAGGAAATGATGGGCAAACGCGTTCGCTGTCCGTATTGCGGCAGCAAAATGTTATACAAGTCTCGAAGTACAACGACGAAAGTCAAGGCAGTTTGATGGTTGAAAAACAAAGTAATGTTAACGCGCAGGAAAATATTGCTCGCTTGCAGATGCTTGAACAAAACGTGCAGGCTATTGGAATGCAAAAACAGCAGATGCAGTCTCAGCTTTTGGAGATTGAGTCTGCATTGAAGGAGTTAAAGACAGCTCAGACTGCTTTTAAGATTGTTGGCAACATCATGGTGAGTTCTGACAAAGTTGAGCTTGAAAATGGTCTTAATCAAAAAAAAGAATTGATTGATGTGCGTGTTAAGAATTTGGAAAAGCAGGAAAAGCAATTTAAGGATAAAACAAAGCAAGTGCAGGAAGAAGTTTTGAAGTCGTTGAAGAAGGAATAACATGGTTAGTGAAGAATTAAATGGTGTTGTTGGCGCTTTGAAAGAGCTTGAGTCTGACACAGGTTTGCCGAAGAATGTGAAAACAAAGCTTAACCAGATTATTAAAATTCTTGAGGGTAATGAAGAATTTTTGTTAAAAAAAAATCGTGCATTGCATGAGCTTGAGTCGCTTGCTGACGATGCTTCCACCCCTTCTGAAACGCGAACTCAATTGTTCAGTGTTCAGAGC
>JACQMU010000050.1 GCA_016203425.1 Candidatus Woesearchaeota archaeon | reverse complement strand
TTGAAAAAGAAATAAAAAAATTATTTCTTTTGTGCAAACCACCATAATTTGTGTAGTGCTGCAATGCCTACTAATATATAGACTGCGCGTGCTGGTGTGCTCCCCATGCCTAATAATGCGTCAACCAAGTTGTACTTGAATGCTCCGATGAGTCCCCAGTTGAGTCCTCCGACAATTAATAATAATTTTGTTAGCCAGCAGAGCCAGTTTTCACACGAAACCTTTTTTGCTTTTGCCATAATATCACCTCTTTGATATGTATAGGCAAGAAATTAGTGTTTTTAATACTTTCTATGTGTGGTGTCTATAAACAATGAGTGAGAAATTATCAGTTTCTCGTTCCCAAGCAGTCATTTCTTCTTGAATTGATTTTGCAAGCTGTTGCCCGATGAATTCTGGTGTATACATGCTGGCAAGCATTTTTTGAAACCTATCGCGGTTAACAAATTTGTGAACACCGTCTGTGCAGAGCGCCAAGAGATCGTTGTCTTTGAGATGGACTATTCCTGTATCAACGTTATAATTTTGGATGCCCATGAAATTGTCCTGTCCTGTGAAATCGCCGTGGTCTTTTGTAAGTTGTTTAACCATTCTTTCTTTTGAACGTGCTTTTGTTGTTGTCGCATGATAAATTCTTGCGTCTCCCGCATGGCCAAAAATTGCGTGGTCGCAGCCAACAATAACAATGTCAAGTGTTGTTCCACCAAATCCTTCTGTTTGTTTGATAACTGCATTATTTGTTTCATTAAATGCTCTTCTGACTGTTTTGAAATTAAGGCGTTTGAAAGGATCCATGCGCGCAAGAAAATCGTATGCTGCTTTTACAGCAGATTCGCTTGCGAGCTTTCCTTTGCCTCTCTTTTTGTTGACACTTGATAAACCGTCTGCGATGATAAAAATTTTTTTATCAAGGTCTACAATAAGGCTATCTTCTTGTGTATCTTTATCGTAATGTGAAAACTCTTCATCGTTTCGTGCAGGCCCGATTTCTGATATTGTATAACAATTAGTCATTTTTATTCTCTTCGGCGCTTAAGTATGCTTTAAGTTCGCGCAGTCTTCTGAAACAGCCCTCTATTTGTTCATCAAAATCAGTGAATTTTGAAGTTGCTTCTCTAAGGTCTTTCATTAACTCGTATTCATTAACCTTCACGATTTGTTCTTTAAGAAGCAGGGTTTTGTGTATTAATTTGATGTCATTGTAGTCATGGGTTATTCCGAATGATTGAGAAATGTCTATGATTTTTACGCGTGTTTTGCCACAGTTTGTCTGGATGCCCCAGTTTGCAAGATTTGTATCAATTTCATTGACGATGTATCTGAACGCCATTCTTTTGTTCAATTCATTCTCATCTAATTCGTATGGAATATCATTATTAATCAGTTCGTTTAGCGATTTGAAATCATGCATGAATTTTCTCACTGAACCAATTCCTTCAACAGGATGTTTTCGTATTTGGACTTCTTCAAATAGCCCAAAACCGAATGCTTCATCGACTATTGATGCGGCAAGGTCGTTCATAGTTTGATTAATTTGGGTTAGTGTTTCAGATCGCCCTTGGCTTCCAACAAGTCTGTCTTTATCCTGTTTTTGAGTTGGTTTGAAAATATAATGGATGTTATAGTCTGTATCTTTGTGCTTGACATTTTTAACAACTAAAAAAACATTATTGTGCTCTCTATCTTCATCATCTAACATTGTTGTCATTTTCACGCCGTCAAAGAATTCTCTGTCAGTTAATGCTGCCAAGTCGCCTTCAATTTTTGTTTGAAGTGCTTGGTCCATAACCAGAGGTTGTTCTGGCGTGATTTTTTCATCCAAATTTTCAGTGGCTGGCTTCGTAGCTAAAGGATGATATTTTGCTTTGTCAGTGTTAGGATTGTAAAATAATTGTTTTGAATTTTTTTTGATAATCTCATCTGCGAATACATCGTGCTTGCAGATACTGTCAAAAATGTGTTTTAATCCACAATATCTTTTTTCTAAGACTGTGTGTAATGTTTTGTTGAGTCCCGCCATGTTAATTTTCCGTAGAGGGATATTTTCTGTTCAGTTCACCTAATTTTTTTGGGTTAATTGAGATTCTGTGGTTAGCATATGCTAAAAAAGTATCATCTCGAATACCTTCTTTGACGATGTCATTTCCCACACTCTTTTCATGAGGTGGTAATCCTTTTGGAACATCGTCTTTTGAGATGGTGTTCCTGCCTATTTTCTTTAAAGTAATTAATTTTCTAACAATATCTCCTCTGATTTCTTCTCTTCTGAGTTCTTCTTGTTCTCTTTTGAGTTGTTTTTTTGATTTGGTCTCAACTACACAAGTATGTTGATCTGGCGGTTGATATGATGGCGTCGTTGGTGGAGTATATGGTTGCGGTAGTGGTGCGAATGTTTGTAATATAGCCTGTTTTGCAAAATCTGCATCCGGATCGCTGATTTCTTTCACTGGTTCATGTTCTGGCGTGATTTCTTCATGCGCCAGTTTATCTTTGATAGTTTCAGTTTTTAGTTCTTCTACTGTTTTCTTAGGCTTGTGTTTTTCATTGAGCCAGTATTTTATTTCTGCAGCCATATTAGGATCTTTGAATATGGCGTCAACAAGTTTTTCTGTCAGTTTGTATTTGTTTTCAAGTGCTGATTTGCCTTTTGGTTCTGCTGATTTTTTTATTTCTTGTTTCCTATTGTCAGGATTATTTTTCACATAATCTGAAAGTTCATCTCTGAGTGCGTGATATGATTTGGTTCCGGGTAATCTGCATATTTCTTCTACAGATATGTGGATGTCAGATGATTCGATCAATCGGTCGACTAAGCTGGTGAACGCGGCTTTTTCTGTCTCTTTAATGAGGTCTTTGTAATTTTTGACAGTTCCACTTGCTTTTGTAGTGTCTTTCAGTATGTATTCAAATAATTTTTCAACAGCAGCATAGAGAGTTTTTTTTGTTTTTCCGTCTCTGTGTTCTACGCATAATTCAGGATGATCTTTTCTGAAGGTGCGTAACACAACATTATTGAGCATGGCGAGTGATTTTGTTCCCGGAATTTTCGTAATTTCGCTGAGGCTCAAATAGTCGCTTTTTGTTGTTGCTTGAGCTGGTTTTTTTTCGTAGGTTTTTTCCGGTTCTTTTTGCGCAGCATATTCTTGTGGTTTTTCAGTGAGTGTTTCTAAGCTTTCTGTTGTTTGTTGAACAGGTGTAATTTGCGTTTGTTCACTTTTTTCTTCCACTGTTTCTGAAGGTTTGACACTGGAATATGGGTTGAACAGGTTTAATTTGTCAACATCAGTAGGTGTAGTTATTGTTGCATTTCTTGTGCTTAATCTTGAAGTTCTTTTGATAAGATTATCTGCAAATGTAGCATGTGCTGCTACCTTTTCTGCGAATTTTTCTTTATTTTGTAGACTATAGAAAAGCCCCTCGTCTACACCACGCGTATCTTGTTTATTAGTCATTTATAGCGCCCCCCTTTCAAATATGGAGTATAATAAGGAGAATAGGCTATTTAAATGTTACGTTCTGTTACCACTTATTAATGGTTAATAATCATTTTTTGGCAAACTGCAGGTTTGTAAAATGGGCGAATTGAGCCAAGCCAAGAGGAAATCTTTATAAACAACCCTCTTTTGTTCTGTTTCATGACTCGTCTTAGAAAGTTTGTTGCGTACAGGAACTTGGAGCGTCCGTATACTCGTTATAGTAAGTATAAACAACAGTGTTATGTTCGCGCAAGGCCTGTTTGTAAGGTTGTTAGTTTTGATTTGGGTGACTTGTCTCACGAGTTTGAATTTAACCTTACTTTGGTTTCAAAGTCTGGCTTGCAGATTCGTGATAATGCTATTGAGGCAGCTCGTCAGACAAGCAATCGTTTGTTGGAAAAAACTCTTGGCAAGAATGGTTATGTGATGAAGGTGCGTATTTATCCTCACCATATTTTGAGAGAAAATCCTTTGGCGAGTGGTGCTGGCGCTGACAGAATGAGCACTGGGATGGCGCATAATTATGGCAAGCCTATTGGCATTGCTGCGCAGGTTCGTGTTGGTCAGCCGTTGTTTTCATTGAAGGTTAACAAAGAAAATATGGAAACTGCGCGTTTGGCTTTGAAGCGTGCGTCGTACAAGTTGCCGTGTTCGTGCACGATTTTGACTGAAAAGAATTCGTTGTATAAAGCTCCTGAAGCAAAGCCTGTTGAAATGCTGTCATAAACAAAGAGGTGATTGTTATGCCCAAGTCTAAGGTTGATGTGTCGAGTACGCGTTCTGCTGCTGATGCATTGCGTGATTTGAAAAATTGGTTGTTTGTTTTTGCGAAAGAATATTCTCTTCCTAAGGAAGCGTTGGACAAATTGCACGAGAAGGTTGATGAGCTTGGCGACAAATTAAAAAGTGTTGAGTGTAAATGAGGTAAAAATGAGTCTTGAAAGTGTAACGTATGATTTTGATGGCGTTAAAATTGAAGCTGCTACAGATGTTGTGAGGCATTCGCGAATGTATGTGGTTGATTTGAAAGTGACGCCGCAGGGTTGGAGTACTGTTGGGTGTCGTTCGCGGTTGGATATTGACAAAGAAGTTTTTATTGACCCAATTTTGCCTTACGTGAATCATGCTGCTGACAATGCACTTCGAATACAACTCGGTAAAGCTTTTGCCAAGCTTGTGAGTGATGGTTATGTTACGGTAAAAGAAGTGTGAACTACATGTTCATAAGTATCTTCTGAATCCTGCTTCACCCAAAAAAGCGTCTAGTGTTCTTTGTTCTGTTTCAGTAAGGTCTCGTGGAGTATTTTCTCGTGAATATGGGTCATCACGTACCTGTTCACGAAGATAAAAAAAGCCAACTGCAGAATCGAACACAAATGGTGTTTCTTTCCGTATTTTGTCAATGGCAGTTGCAAATGCTGGGTCAGTAGGAATTTTTCTTGGTTCTTGTGGTGTGTTGAAGAAGAATCTCGTGCTTCCAACGAGACTCTTGTCGTGTGTGTTCATCAGGATTCGATAACAGTTGTGTGCAGTCATTCCTGTTGCAACAGCAACGTCAATGCCTGCGCCAACATGTCCAGTAATTTCTTCAAGATGTCTTCCGTACACGAGTTCAGTCATGCAGATTTTAAATGTGTTTTATTTATAAAGAACACTGTTTTCGTGTGGTGAGGATTAAAGTTTAGTCTTGAACGCTTCAAT
>JACQMU010000010.1 GCA_016203425.1 Candidatus Woesearchaeota archaeon | reverse complement strand
GATCTTTCTTACAGATTCTTCCAAAATCCTAATGCGCGATTCCATAGTAATCTTGTGAGCTGAAAATGTAAATACAACAATCAAAGCAAAATAACCAACAATCGAAGAACTCACGCCAAATACTTGTGTGAGAAAAATAAGCAAACCTTGTTCTATGGTGTACACCAATAGAAATATTGTTTCAACAAAAGTACGATTATTGAAAGAAAATAAACGTAGTTCTGACCATAGTTTGTTAAAACTTTTCAACAATATCAACACCTTTCTTTTGATAGCCATCAAGCTCGCGAACCAATGATGAGAAACGTTTTATCAAACGAGATGCACCTTTGTTTTCATGCTCAATCTGAGAAATATGCTCTGACAATGATTGTTCAGACCACCAAGAACAATCGCGCATCAAGCTTGCATAAACTGAATAGTACTCAGTGCCAACCAAAAGCTTGGAAACAGCATCTTTGATAAAGTTCTGAGGATTATCAGAAGACATAATTTTGGCGCACAACCCATCAGCATCAAAAGCACAGATATTGTCGACAAAACACGCAACATCCTGCGGGCGCGAAGAACAAAGCGTGTAAAGCCAAGAAAAAACAGCATTTGCAAAAGGCAAAATTTCTTTATTATACAACAACGGAACAGAAACAAGATTCACATTAGAAGAAACCAGCACTGCTGCAGAATTGTGGCGAACAAAACCAAACTGAGAAGGACGACAAAGCTCGACAAAATCCACAAAATCATCAACAGGCTGGGGAGAAAAAACAACGCGCGATGACTGCGAAGAAGCCTTTCTCACTGAAAGCTCCTCAGCAACACCACAACAAACACGGTAAACACGCGGAACTGCATCATAACCACAAACAAAAACAGAAGAAGAAAAAAACTGTTGAGCAAGAGCCTCAATCAAGCCATTCAAAGAAGAAACAAACGACTGGGAAGAACGCAATACTCTTAACGAAATGTTTTCGTCGAACAACAACAAATAATTATTCAGCTGAAAAACCCTTTGCTCAAGCCCTTCAGCAGCAGCATAAATTCCCTGCGGACCACAGTAAATCCCAATCATGTCACTTGTACTTCTCAAGCTTTTCGTGAAGCCCAGCAGCCATCTGGCGATAATCGGCAGCCACTGCATCAAGAGCATCAAAGCAAATCCCCAGCGCATTTTTCAATGCTGCAGACTCATTCTCAGGATGAGCTTCAACTTCAGCAGCAAGCTCATTGCACTCACCAATCAAACAAGATATACTTGTTTCAACAACTGGCGGGCGGTTTTTCAACCTGCTTATAACCTTCTCAAGCATTTCACATGCATCAATGCCTTCCTTCAAAACATTCTGTGCTGTCATTTTTGTTTCCTCCATCGTAATGAGATGCTGCAGAACACCTCCCCCTACAGGACGGAGTGTCCACAGCATCCCTTTTCAAGCAGAAAATGACAGTTATTAAAGTGGCTTGCGCACAAAAAACCGGAAAGTTTACGGCTCAACCGCAAAGTTTACGGTGGTGGCGGAAAGTTTACGGCAAAAAGGCATTTTGGCGGAAAGTTTACGGCTCAACCGGAAGAAAATATTTCCCTCGACGAGAAGAAAACTCAGTATTTCAAAACTCTTAAGCCAGGAATGCGGGCGAAATGGGCGTCGCGCGTGACAAGCTTTTCATGATGTGTTTTAGCAATGCCTGCAATCATAACATCTGTTATTTCAATAGGCATACCTTGTTTTGTCAAAGAAACATCGATTTCTCCAGCTTCTTTCGCGCTTTCAACATCAAAATTGAGAACTTCAACAGCATCTATGAGCGCGAGAATTCTTTCTTTCTCTTTATCTGAAGATTTAATTGTTGCCCCGATCCACAACTCCATAATTGATATCGGCGTTATACTCAATGAAGACTCAGTTCTCTCTAACTCCTCCTTCAAATTATTAACATTCTCCTTGCCGCGCAATAAGTCAATAAGAAATGTTGTTTCCAAACAAGTCATTTAATCCTCCTTCAATTCTGCAACAATGCGCGCAACACGACGACGATGCTCTTCCGTGTGCCTTTTACGAAACTCCATAATAGATTTTTCCATAGACTCCCCGGTTTCTTTCGACAAAACACCAAAAAAGTCACTCAACGGGCGGCGCTTCGTAATACGCAGAATAACGTCAGTAAAACTCTCAGAAGAAGTTTTCTTGGACTTCAATGACGCGTAAGCGTCTTCAGTTATAGTAATTGTTTTCACAGCCATAATCAGTTTATGTATGTTTAGATATATAAACTTATGTGTGTTTAAACTGCTTGAGACAATTGTCTCAAATAAGTTAAGACGTTTGTCTTTCAGAAGGCGAAAATATTAAATACTTCTCCTCAAACAAAGTCCATATATTAGAGGTGTTTCATCATGAAAAAAATACTCTGGATTGTTCTTGCATTACTCTTAACAACAATAGTAACCGCGCAAACAACGAATCCGTTCAAACAAATTGAAGGCCCATTAGGCAATGTTTTTGATGCGGCTGCTAAATTATTAAGTCTTGAATTTGTTGAAAAAGACTACCAAATAGAAGCACTATTCAGATTGTTTCTGTTCCTCATTATTTTCTCAGTTCTTCACAGCGTGCTGAAAAACACAATTGGAAAGCAACAAAATAAAATTCTTGAAGAAAAAGCAGTCAATGTCTTATCTGCAGTCATAGCTTTAGGAGTTGCGATATTCCTGCCAATAGAATTTCTCTTCAGAGGAGCAGTAATACTTATTGGATTCATGACAACAGGAGTGGCAATTGCAATTTACTGGGCAATTAGAATTGAAAGGAACGAACAAAATAAAGTAAAAGGAGCACTTATTGGCGCAGGCCTTCTTTTTGCATTGTTCATAGTAATGAGCGTCCTTTTCTCACTATCAGGCGACCTTGGCGGCTTCAAGATTGGCGCAGTACAATTAGTACAACTGCCAGACTTTGCAAATACTCAGAAAACATTCATCACATTCATATTGTGGAGCCAAACTGTAATCGTCATAGCATTCATAATAGAATTAGTCATTGCATTAATCCACTATGAAGGACACACAAAAATAGCAGGCTATGTTCCAGAAGCAGTTAGTTCAGCACCACGCAGAACATGGCATTGGTTTGGAGAAAAAGTAGCACGACCAGGCGGAAGCGGAGTAATTGAGTGGTTAAAAAAAAGAATAAGAACAACTGGGCTTGCAATAGGAATGCTTGAAAAATTAAAACTAAATATTTCTATATGGGGGGAAGCAATAAAAAAAGGAGAGTACACAGTGCTTAAAGACAAATCGACACAATACAAAGATACAATAAATTCCTTACTGGCTTGGGACTATGACACCCTAAAAAGAGTTCCGACAGAACCAGACGAAGAAATTAAAAAAATTGTCAAACGATTAAAAGCAGTGGACAGCCTTCTCATCGCGCTATACAAACACCCGCTCCCAACATGGCTTGAAGATATGTATCGTTCACCTAAAGAATTAAGCGAAGAAGACACAGAAGATGCAGTCAAAAAAGTGAACGAAGCAATTATGCTTATTGACGCACTTATAAAAGCACAAAAACAAGAATTAGGAGAAGAAGTAAGCACAGAAGAAGAGGAAGAAGCACACACAAGAACATAATTACGTTCGCGCAATAGCAAGTTCTTTAAAAGGTGTGGACAAAACATAATCTGAAATCCTACAAAGAGGCCATTTTTTTTCTTTACCTGTTCTTAAGCGAATAAAAACTCTTTCAACATCAGAATCTTCATTAATACCATCAAGCAATGCCGTCATCTCACGCGTCACAGCATACGCATCTTCTTTCTTGCTGAACCAACCCGGCTTGCCTGTTTCGTAACCAGCAACAATCTTAACCATATCAACCACTTCTTTAGTGCCAAAAGCTTTACCTTTAGCGCCTTTAGCAACATAACGCGCACACTCATCAAAAGCACGCTCGTTGCCATCAGTTAAATTACGATACACTGATTTAAGCGCATCAACAAAAGCAGATTCAGGAGTTTCGTCAACAGAAACACCATAACGCTTGTCAATAAATGCATCACG
Source organism: Candidatus Woesearchaeota archaeon (assembly GCA_016203425.1). Taxonomy (GTDB): domain Archaea; phylum Nanobdellota; class Nanobdellia; order Woesearchaeales; family ARS49; genus JACQMU01. The sequence continues at coordinate 1,350 of JACQMU010000010.1, read as the reverse complement.
CTTTGCAACCTTGCCAGACAATTGCTGAGCTTCGTTATTCAAGTAAGCAACAGCATCTTCAAGACGCTGGTTGTGCGCAGTTAAATCATCATTTTGCTCGTTAAGGAATCTAACAACACTGCCAAGCCCTGCTTTTGCTTTCTCAAGCTTTCCAGTTTCTTTGTTTAAAAAACTAACAGCATCCTTCAAACGCTCAATTCTACCACGAGCATCATGATATTTAAGGTGTGCATTACCAAAAGCTTTTTCAAAACGCTGTCGCTGTGTATCAGCACCAGCATAAAGCTGTTCAAAGTCATCAACAACATCCTTCAAAAAAGGAATAGCGTTTACAGGATCACTTAATTCAGCAGCATAAGTTAGCCTAAACTGTGGTGAAAATTCACCAGCAGCAGTTTTAAGAGCAGCATCAACAGCCTGACGTTCAGCATACCATACATTAAGACGAGCATGTGCTTCTTTAACTTCAGCATCAGTAGTTGACTTTGAAGCTTCAACATCAACAAGTTTGTCATTCACCGTTTGAAAAATATTAACAAGATCAGCAATATCAGCCATTTTCATCCCTCACGAATACGCAGCAAGCTTGTCATGCAAGCCCTGCGCAGTTGTTTTAAAAAATTTGTCAATACCATCAAGCTCTCCAAGCAAGCCATTCAAAACAGACACTGCATTATCAACACCAGACTGCAAAACATCACGCTCAGCAGAAACTGCACTCATGGCAGATGTTTTCTTTGCAACATCATCATTAAGGTCACGAACTTTAGATTCAGCAGCCATCCACTCTTTATGTTTTGCATCATAAGCAAGACGCTGAGCATCTTTTGCTTTTACGAGAACAGCATATTTATCTTCAAGAGCTTTTTTCTCTACAAGTGAAACATCCTTAGCTTTAGCTTCTGCAACAAATGCAGCACGAACAGCATTAAAATCATTGGATTTGGCATCGTAGTCTGACTCAAGCTGAGCTTTATCAGCAAGCAAAGCATCTTTAGCCTTTGCTTCCACTTCGAGGACTTTCTCAGCAGCAGCAAGCTCTGCAACCGTGGCAGCACAATCCACTTTAAGCTGTTCATTTTTTAGTTCAAGCTTTTGATTTCCTACTTCAAGAGCTTTGTTTTCAACTTCCAAACGCGCATTATAATCTTGAGTAGCGCGGATATTCATTCTTACAGCGTTATATGCGCGAGCAACATGCTTAAAAACAGGCGAAACACCAGCCAAAAAAGTCTCAGGAGCAGACGTGTCAACATCAGGCATGCTTCCTTTCACAGGAGCAACAGCATCAACAAATTTTTCAAACACTGGCTTAACACCCACATAAGCAGTTTCACAAGCAGCATATTT
>JACQMU010000048.1 GCA_016203425.1 Candidatus Woesearchaeota archaeon | reverse complement strand
GTATTTGCCATTTATTATTCTATATTCAAACAAAACTTATTTTACCTATTTATTTCATTTTTATTTGTGATTATAGGTGTTGGGGCGATAATTTATGCCGAAATTGAAACAAGAAAAAGAGAAGAAGAACCAAGATATTGAAAAAGATTTATTACTTCAGCGCTATGCACGTTATGTTTCAATGGCGCACACGATATTTTCAACACTTTTTAGTATTCTTGTTGGTGTTATCTTTGGGACTTTTGGAGTTATAACGTCTTTAGTCCAAATAGGATTTATCCCTTGGAATAAATATTATTTCTGGAATGTTGTTTTATTCGCAGGATTTATTTCATCATTTGTTATACTGCTCTCTCTTTACAAAATATATGAAAGCAGAAAGATGAGAAGTGAAATCGTATACCGACTTAAATCACTATATCAATAAGAATTATAGATACCTGCGCAGTTTAGTGTATGTCTTGTGTCATATGCCACTAAACGTACCTCAAAAGCGTTGCGAGCGAAGCGAGCAACGCGCAGAAAATAGTAAAAGACAGAAGTAATGCATAAAATAGTCTGTCTGTCAAGAACTGATGTTATATTGGTGAATGTACGTATCAGTTCTTGAGCACCGTCACAAAATCTAACACTTTGACAATTAATATTTAGATTTTGTGAGGTTTTACAATTTAGTTGGCGTACTATATTATACGTAACTATTGTCGCCAACTAAAAATATATAAACCAAAACATTCTATCTCAAATGATGCCGCGCATTCCACAAAACGTCAAATGGCTATCATTTGTTTCATTCCTCTCAGACATTTCAGCAGAAATGACGTTCCCAATACTTCCATTGTTCATGGCAAGCGTTATAGGCATGACAACAAGCCAAATCGGCATTGTCGAAGGCATTGGCCTCAGCACAGTTGCGTTGTTAAAAGTATTTGCAGGATATGCCTCTGACAAATGGCACACTCGCAAACCATTCATTGTTACAGGCTACACAATTCCAGCACTCGCCAAACCAATCATTGCCATTTCAACAAGCTGGTGGCATGTTTTGCTGTATCGATTTCTCGACAGAACCGGCAAAGGAATACGCGACGCGCCACGCGACGCGCTCATCGCAGCAACAACAAAAAAAAAACAACGCGGAAGAATGTTTGGATTTCACCGAGCATGGGACACAGTTGGAGCAATCATCGGATCCACAATCGCAGCAATAATTCTTTTCTATATTCCTGGCGCTTACCGACTAATATTCTGGATATCAATAATCCCAATAACTCTTGCTGCATTTAGTGTAAAAACATTTGTAAAAGAAGGCCCAATCACGCACGAACACCAAAAATTCACGTTTCGTTTACGCGACCTCAACAAAGCATACAAACGCTTCATGCTTGTCTCATTTGTATTTGGCACGGCAAGCATAAGTTATTCATTCTTTCTCCTGACAGCAAACAATAGGGGAATTATGCCCGCACTCATTCCAGTTCTTTACATTGTTTACAACATAATGTACGCAACACTGTCATATCCTGCAGGCAAATTATCAGACAACATTGGAAGAAAAAATGTTTTGTTGTTAGGATACACATTAATGCTGTTAACAGTGCTTGGATTTGCACTAACACCAACGCCACACATAATGTGGATACTCTTCGCATTGTACGGAAGCGCAATAGCATTCACAGACGCTGTCAGCAACGCATTTGTCGCAGACTTAGTGCCATTTGACAAGCGCGCAACAGCACTTGGATTACAGCACACAATTCTCGGAATAGCAATCCTGCCAGGCAACATACTCTTCGGCTACATTACACAACAGTTTTCTGCAAGCACTGCATTTTATGTTCTTACAGGACTTGTATTTATTGCGACTGTATTATTGTGGTGCTATGTTAAAGAAAAATAATGAATATTTTGAGTTGTGATTTCAGCTAAACCACTGGACACTGGACAACTGCTCACGCAGCATATTTAAATGCCAATATATTATGTTAGCGCCATGGTTGAACACAATGCTTTAGTAGTATTTCAAGACAAAAAAATAAGAAGAATCTGGCATAATAACGAATGGCATTTTTCTGTAGTTGATGTTGTAGAAGCGTTGACTGACAGTGATAATCCAAGAAATTACTGGAACATGCTTAAATCAAGAGAGTCTGAGCATGGAGTTGAATTGTACACAAATTATGTACAATTGAAATTAATAG
>JACQMU010000006.1 GCA_016203425.1 Candidatus Woesearchaeota archaeon | reverse complement strand
GTTTTTCACCTTTACGAATAATTGCTGTTAATTCCATACTCCACAAAAAAAGAAGGATTGTTTATAAAACTTACTCAAACTTTTGTTGCTTGCTCAACAATATCTATCTTCACCCATTTCTTCTGACCAGTTTTAGTGTTCTGCAACTGAACTTGATTGTTAATCAACAAAATTTTCCATTCTTCATCCACGAATTTAATTATATCACCTTTCTTGAAAGGCACTGATTTGAAAAGAACACTAACACGATACAACTCTTTACTTGTTAAATGACTCTTGGTGTGCAAACGACAACTAACCTCTAAAATGCCACCGAACTTTTCCTTCAGCTTTTTGCCAACATTCTGCAAATGATGCTGCGAACTAACCCAAAAATCAACACCAGTCTTCAACTTTTTTTCTTTAGCAATATGCGCCTTTCCCTCGCGCGTGATTTCACTACGAGCGAAATCAATTATTTCATTCGAAAGAGTGCGCAACTGCAACACACCCTCAAAATAGTTAGATGGCTTCTGCATGATAATCTTTAAAATGCAGAACATTTATAAACCTAACAGAAAGTGCCGAGCACATCACTAAACTTTATAAATGCAAGCGCTTCAAAACAGCAAATGAATTTCAAAGAAACACTCGACAAGACCTGGCGCTTTATCTGGGATGAAGACAGCATCTGGAGCTGGCTGGCAAACATTGTACTTGCATTTATTCTGATAAAGTTCATTGTCTATCCAGGACTTGGATTTATTTTAGGAACACAATTCCCAATAGTGGCCGTAGTGTCGGGAAGCATGGAACACGAACAAAGAACATTCCAAGACTGGTGGAACACACCATGCTGTGCGAGCCAACAGTGCACAACAAAAAACAACCACGAAGACATCTACAAAAAACAAGACATAACCAAAGAAAAGTTTGAAACATTCCCGTACACGAGCGGGTTCAACAAAGGAGACATCATGATACTCCGAAGCGCAACAAACCTCAAACAAGGAAACGTCATTGTATTCATGACAGAAGGAAGAAACGACCCAATCATCCACAGACTTGTCAAAATAATGACAAATAATGGCCAAACAATATATACAACAGAAGGCGACAACAATTGCGGCGCAATCGCAGACTTTGAAAAAAACATACAACAAAAACAACTCATCGGCAAAGCATACTTTAAAATACCACTCCTCGGATGGATAAAAATATTTTTTGTAGACCTACTACAGTTAATGAAGGTGATATGAAAAATGAGTTTAGAAGAAAATAATTTTGCAGTCAATGCCGCAAATGGCAGTGCGACGGCCGTGTCACTGCGTTCCACGTCCTACGCGGGACTCCGAAGGAGCCAACCCTCCCCGCGCCGCACGCCAAACGCGGCGATGAATCAAACGAGGTGTTCGCTGTGAAGTTTTGCCAAAAGTGTGGAAGCATCATGATACCTAAACTTGTTAACAAGAAAACAATACTATCTTGTGGCTGCGGGTACACAGAAGCAACAGAAGATGTATCCCTCAAAGAAAAGTCAACACATGTGGAAAAGAAAGTAGAAGTCATAGAAAAAGAACACTGCGTAAATGTTATTGTCGAAGCAGACTGCCCAAAATGCCATCACGCACTCGCTGAACATTGGGAAGTACAAACACGCTCAGCAGACGAACCAGCAACAAGGTTTTTTAAGTGCCAAAAATGCGGGCATACAAGACGAGAGTATAAATGAGAATCAACATCGGCTCAATAAACCCAAAGAAAGTTGAAGCAGCACAAGAAACAATAAACGAATATGAACAACTAAGACAAGGAGAAACTTCTCTCTGTGCTTTGCCTGCTGATTCAGAAGTCAGCAACCAGCCAAAAACACTTGAAGAAATGATAACGGGTGCGCGCAACAGAGCAAGAAACGCGTTCTTAGACTGCGAAATAAGTATTGGGATTGAGTCAGGAATAATGCCCGCACAAGGAACAAGAACAGGGTATATTGGAGTATGCGTGTGCGCAATTTACACAGGCAAAGAAAATGACTTTTACATAGGACAAAGCACAGGCTTTGAGTATCCAACAGAGGTCATAAAAAGAGTCATTGAAAAAGGAATGGAAATAGATGACGCATTCAAAGATGCAGGATTCACAGACAATCCAAGAATAGGCTACAGCACAGGAGTAATAGGCTATCTAACAAACAACAAAATAACAAGAAAAAGTTTAGCAAAAGAAGCAATAAGAATGGCATTAGCGAGTTTTCTCAACAAAGAATTTTACAAAAATGACACTATACACAAAATCGATATTTAAACCCGCATCATTAGAAGACGGCTTAAGAATTTCTGTAATGAGCAGGCATACATTAAATGATGGAAAAACACCTGACAAAAGAATAACGCCACAAACATATCATCAATGGATACAAAGCCTTGCACCACAGCCAGAACTCGTAGGAAAGTGGTACAAAAAAAAGATTGAATGGAATGAATTTGAACAAGCATACCTAAACCACCTCAAAGAAGAGGACACCCAAATAATTGTCAAAGCACTTGCGAGACAAGCAATTGAAACAGACATCACATTATTGTGCGCAGAAGAAACACAAGAACACTGCCACAGAAGATTGCTTGCAGAAGAATGCAAGAAATACGAACCAACATTGAGTGTAGTTCACAGATGACAAAAAAACTTACTGTTGTCGCCAAACCCAACAAAAAAGAGAACAGAATTATTTATCATAACACTGCAACCAACACAATGACAGTTGAAATAGCAGCACCGCCAGACAAAAACAAAGCAAACAAAGAACTCATAAAATTCTTAAGCAAAGAATTGAAGAAAAAGATAAGAATAATTAACGGCTTAAGATCAAAAGAGAAAATACTCGAGATCATAGATTAATACGTCAAGCTTTCTTCTGCTTCAAAGC
>JACQMU010000056.1 GCA_016203425.1 Candidatus Woesearchaeota archaeon | reverse complement strand
TTTGCCTTGCGCGCATCACCACACAAAAACTCAACTTCCCTGCGCCTAAACAACGCAGGATTAATAGACATAATCTCTTTATTGTTCCACACTGCTTTTTCATGAACGCCTTCGCCAGTGAACTCTACAGACATTCCAATAGCCTCAGCAGCAGCACTTATAAATTCGCGCACAGTGTGTGTTTCACCTGTAGAGATAACAAAATCATCAGGCTTGTCCTGCTGCAGCATTAAATACATTGCTTCAACATAATCGCCGGCAAAACCCCAATCACGCTTTGCATCAAGATTGCCCAACTCAAACTCACCCATCAAGCCAAGCTTTATTTTTACAAGACTGCTTGTTATTTTTCGCGTCACAAAATTAAACCCCCTACGAGGACTTTCGTGATTAAACAAAATCCCGCCAACAGCAAAAATTCCCTGCGCACGAAAAGACTTCAATTGTTCATGCGCCCAGCGCTTTGCTTCACCATAAGGGCTTGCAGGACAAAAAGGCGTTGCTTCATTCTGTGGGGGCTGAGCAGTTCCAAACATTTCACTTGTTGATGCCTGATAAAATCTTGCCGTCGGACAGTTTTTTCTCAGAGCATCAAGCAATCTAACAGGGCCAGCAGCATTAGCTTCCCAAGTAAAGTTAGGCTGAAATTCAGAAACTTTAACGTCAGACTGTGCTGCAAGATTATAAACCTCATCAGGCATAGCTTCTTTTATCACTTCAGTTAATGAGTGTCCATCTGTCACATCACCACATATCAGAGTTATTTTATTTCTCAAATGCTCAATGTTGGTAAAATTAGGAACACTACTTCTTCTGTGCATGCCAAAAACTTTGTAGCCTTTCTCCAACAAAAACTCAGCAAGATAAGAGCCGTCTTGGCCAGTAACCCCAGTAACAAGTGCTTTTTTCATTTTTTCTTAGCTCTTTTTGTTTTAGTTATTTTATTTTTCGGCACAAAAACTTCATAATTATTTTGTTCAGGTAGTTCAACTGTCTTTTGCAATGGTTTTTCCAAAGACCACAACATACTTAAAATAATCGTCAGCACGTTCAGCATAATAAGAACAATAAAAACAAGTATGTTTTTAGTGACGATAAACAAATAAACATTGTTAGCCAATGCCATTGACAAAAAAATAATCATTGAAGGCCAAGCCCAGCCAGCATTACGCTTCCAGCCTTTTAAAATGATTAATGCAAACAAAAGAACAAGCAAAAGAAATATGCTCTCACCAAAATTATGCAGTTTGTTTTTCATCAAGAAAATAACTGCAATATTCACCACAAGAACAACAAAACCCCACAGCACTTTACCGGCATTCATTCTCCGCACAATTAAAGATAGCGTATATAAATGTTTTGGACAAAATTCTGCAGTTCGCAAGCTCACAGCAAAATTTTAAATGTGTGCCGCAACCTTTAAAAACAAGTTATTGTTTTTGCAGGTAAATGGCGCAAGAACCACAACCACTTTATTTGGCGAGTACAAAACAAGAATTTGCACAATTAGAAGAACGAGCAAAAAAGTTGTTTGATTGTTATGTTATTGAATCAGTGGGAAGATTATGTGTAAAAACAACAGGACTCTCTGATGAAGGCGTTATGGTTTTCCCAGAATTTGGAACCATAACAAGCATGTCTCCAACTGGCGCAAACGCATGTCTCGGTATATTAATACAACAAACACCAGAATACGTGATGTTTGAACTTGGAGAAACAAAATACATGTTACGATACAAAAATCCAAACGAAACTGTTGCTAAAAAGTAGTTTTTAGAACTCTTCTCCTTCCAATGCTTTCAGAAAACCTTTGTTTTTCAAAACATCAACCTGAATAGACTTGTACTTGAAAATCACGTCCCCTTTCTCATCACCACTCAACTCCCAAGGCTCGATCAACAAAACATCACCATCACGAACCCACAACTTTCTTTTAAGACGGCCAGGGATGCGGCAAATACGAACTTTTCCATCCATACATTTAACTTTCATTCTTGAACCGCCAACACGC
>JACQMU010000051.1 GCA_016203425.1 Candidatus Woesearchaeota archaeon | reverse complement strand
GTTTAGTTTCCGTCCACGCGAGTGATAATTTCTCAAAAAACGGAATCAGTGATTTTCGCATATTCTGCCACTCGCCAACAAAACCCCTGATAAACTCAGCAAACATTTTCTCCTCATTAAACAATTCAATCTTCATCAACTCACGATACGAGCGCATGATTTGTTTGAACAACAAAAATAATTCATCCTTCTCAGAACTATTGAGCGACCTGCATTCGTACATATGAACATACGAGTTAGGATCTGGCTGCAAAACACGCTCAACAACATCAATCACAAACTCCAAACGCTCTCGAACCCGGCTGCAAATGCTTTTCAAAACAAAAGACTCCTGCTCAATCACACTAATCTCAAACTCTGCATCCAGCACACCAAAATCAGGAAGGCTGTACTTTTTTCTCACAGTATCATACGATGATTGCTCCATAAAAAACACTCCAACGAGAGCAGTATATTAATCTTGCTTATTCCGACGACAAGAACACCACATTTAAAAGCCGCAATCCTTACAACAAAACATGCCAGAAATCTATCTTGATAATGCATCAACAACACAAACAGACAAGCTTGTAGTGGATGAAATGAAGCAATACTTCACTGAAGAGTATGGAAACCCGTCAAGCACCCACACAAAAGGTGTTAAAGCAAAAGAAGCACTTGAAAATGCAAGAAAAAAAGTCGCAAGCATACTGGTCTGTTTGCCAGAAGAAATCATTTTTACAGCAGGAGGCACTGAAAGCATCAACCTCGCAATCCAAGGCACAGCACGCGTAAACAAAAACAAAGGAAAACACATCATCACAACAAAAATTGAGCACCCAGCAGTATTAAAAACATGCGAATATCTTGAAAAAAACGAAGGATTTAGCATAACATATCTTGACGTTGATTTACAAGGACTCGTCAACACCAAACAATTATCAGAAGCAATAAAAAAAGAAACAACACTAATAACAATACAGTACGCAAACAACGAAATAGGCACGATACAACAAATTACAGACATTGGAAGAATTGCACGACAACACAACATTCTGTTCCACACAGACGCCTGCCAAGCAGCAGGATATTTAGACATAAACGTCAACAACATCGATGTAGATTTAATGACGCTCAACGGAAGCAAAATATACGGGCCAAAAGGAACAGGCATTCTCTACGCAAGAAAAGGAACAAGCATAACACCACTCATTTTTGGCGGCGGACAAGAACACGGACTAAGAAGCGGCACAGAAAACGTTCCCTCTATTGTGGGGTTTGCAAAAGCACTTGAGATTGCAACAGCTGAGAAAGAAAAAGAAACACAAAAACAAACAAAACTCAGAGACAAACTACTGAGCCACATAAAACAAATAATTCCTGACGCACAATTAAACGGGCACCCAACAAAAAGACTGCCAAACAATCTCAGCATAACAATACCACAAATAGATGCAGAAACAATAGTCACAATGCTAAACGAACACGAAATCTTCACATCAACAGGCTCTGCATGCACATCACACAGCATTCAGCCATCACACGTGCTCACTGCACTCGGACAAAAACCAGAACAAGCCAACAGCACGCTACGCATCACAATCGGAAAACACACCACAGAGGAACACATTAATAAACTAAGTTCACTTTTATCCTCAATAGTAAAGAGGCTAAAAAACACAAAGCCAAACCAACTTGAAGAAGAAAAATGAATCCATTAATGCACACAACATTCACCAACCAGCTTTTAACAGATGCAGGAATCAAGATAGCACAACCACAAGTACTGATAGGAAGCATTGCACCAGACCTTTCAATACTTGGCGTCATACCTGAAAAAGACGCACACGAGCGCAGCATAGAATTCTTAGACTATTTAACACACAACGAACCATCATTAGTGCCGTTCGGCATAGGATTTGTGCTCCACGGAGAATTCCCACAATGCCTTGACTACTACACCCACAAAGCAAAAGGATACATCGACCAAAAAAAAGCAGACGTCCTCGAACTCGTCAAAAAACACAAAATAGATTTTAATGGAATTAACGAAAACATGCTATCACACTGCCTCACAGAATTTGCCTGCGACGCATTAGCAGACAAAAACACACCAAAACTACTCCACAAATCATTTAAGACAACAGACCTCAACAAAATCGCATTCCACACAGGCACATTCTTCAAAGGAGACACACAACGCATCCTCAAAATACTCAATTTCTTCAAACACTTCAACTACAACAAATTAAGAACAATGCACGGCATCGCACACACACTCCAAGACTTCATGATATACCAAAAATTCGCCAACAAAGGCATCCTCAACACATACAAATATTTATGGGTCCGCGTCAACCCATTCAAAACACACCGCGTAGTCCAACTTTTAAAAGATGTTCACAGCACAGTCAAACAAGACTGCTTTGAGTTCTTAGACAAAACACAAAACACAATCTACAAAACAGTAGTAAAAAAAAGCCTTGAACCATACCTATGAAGCAACCACTCAGAATATTAGCATGCAGCGACATACACGGCGACAAAACACTCCTTGAACAGCTCGCAGTACAAGCAGACAAAGAAAAAGCAGACGTCGTCATCATCGCAGGAGACTTTGCCCCACGCGACGGAGTAAATACAGCACCACCATATTTAGTCGGCAGATTTTTGAACAAAGGAAAAAAAGTATTCCTGCTAAACGGCAATTGGGAAAGCGAATCACTCCTCAAAATGATAGAAGATGTCTACGGACTAAAAAGCATCCACGGCGACTACGCAACATTCGGCGACGTAGGCATATTCGGCTGCGGTGGAGCAAGCATAGGACCATTTGCAACAACAGAACAAGAAATCTTTGAAGGACTTGAACGCGGATTCAACAAAATAAAAAACAAACCAGTCAAAATAATGGTAACACACGCACACCCAGCAGGTTCAACAATAGAAAAATTCACCAACCTATTCCCAGGAAGCATAGCAGTCAGAAAAGCAATTGACGAATTCCAACCAGACATAGTCTTCTGCGGACACGTCCACGAAGCACAAGGCATAGAAGAAACAATCGGCAAAACAAAAGTAATTAATGTTGCGAAAACAGGAAAAGTTATTGAAGTCTAAATTCCACACAATTCTTTCAATTTTATTAATTCAGTCTTGTAAAATTCAGGTTGCGATAAATCAGCTCTACCGGTTTTGAATGCGATAGCACGCACACATTCGATTAACATGACAAAACGTTCATATTCATTATCAAAATAATCATTCGAATGCTTTTGAGTATACCCCTCCCAAAAAGCAGCACGTTTTTTAGGGTCAATAATCCACTTCATTAACGCTTTGGCAATCCCCAACCCTTTAATTCTGTGCATAAATGCGCCTTCGTCTACAAGATACATTCTTCCTTTCTTATCCACCATAAAATTTTCAGGTATGATATCATGCAATTCAACTACAATCTCAACGTCAATTTCTTTTCTCAACCCTTCAAATATCCAGGTTATTCTTGCTTTTTCTTCATTACTCACAATACTGGCTGGAATCTTTCCCAAACGTTCAAAGAAATATTTGTCAATATTCCCTTTTTTAACTTCATTCAAATTGTGAACATCAGCACACCATTCGCCAAGACGCCTGTAAACTTCAGGATTTTTTTCTTCTTTAGTCAGCATTCTTCCTTCAATCCAGTCAAACAACAAAAATCGCCCTTCTCGACCATAACATTTCGGAAACAAATGCGGCAATTTTTCCACAGTTTTCTCAATCTCTCGCGCAGCAAACCAACCATCTGCGTAATGCAACTTGTATCTTTTCCCATCACTGCCAGTCACTTTAAACGTTTGCCCTGACAACCCTGCGATTTCACCCAGAGACTCAACTTTAACTGCACGGACAATATTTCGAAACGGTTGATAACGCAAAATTTCTTCAAGTTTTATGTCAGCCATTTTTATTCTCTTGAGAGTGCATAATCAACGGCAGCCTCTGCATGAATTTTCGTCGTGTCATAAACTTTGATAACATATTTGCTTGCATCAAAATCTTTTTGCTGTATTAATAACGGCAATTCTGTGCAGCCGAGAATAAACGCAAAAGTATTTTTTTCAGCAAAACCCTCAATAATTCTTTTCATCCAACTGCGTGAAGAAGGCAATATTTTTCCAACACACAATTCATCATAAATTATTCTATGCACAACATCCCTAACAATGGGGGATGGCACGACAACATCCAATCCTTTATTCTGCAATCTCCCTTTGTAAAACTCTTTTTCCATAGTGAACTTTGTGCCAAACAAACAAACTTTCTGATAGCCATCACACAAAATTTTTTCGGCAGTCACGTCAACAATGTGCAACAAAGGAATTTGAATACTGTTTTGAACATCATCAGCAACATTGTGCATAGTGTTTGTACAAATCAACATCACGTCAGCACCAGCACGCTCAACCCGTTGCGCAGCATCAACAACTAAACCTGCCAGCCCACCCCAATCTTCATGACGCTGCAATTGCTCAACCTCACCAAAATCAACACTGTACAACACAATTTTTGCAGAACGCAAGCCACCAACCCTTTTGCGCACGTCATCATTAATAATACGATAATACTCTGCGGTTGATTCCCAACTCATGCCGCCAATAAGACCGATGGTTTTCATCATCACAGGCAAATCATGTTTTATTTATAATATTTATCACAAACGTTTTTAAACCCACTTTATTCTAACTTCTTCAGATACTTAAAAACGGATGCTTAATAT
>JACQMU010000054.1 GCA_016203425.1 Candidatus Woesearchaeota archaeon | reverse complement strand
TTACTGGTCAATAGTAAAAAGTGAGGTGGGAAAAAATGTGTGGGATAACCGCAATTATTGGGGAGAAGAATAAACCAGATCTCGAAAGAATGCTTGCTGTAGTTGCGCGGAGAGGGCCAGAAGGCAGAACAACCGGAGAAACAAAGCATGCACAGTTTGGGCATGCACTTCTTGGTTTTGTTCAAGAAGGTGAAAATCCTCAGCCGTTTATTGATGGGAATGCAACTTTTGTTTGGAATGGTGAAATATACAACTGGAAAGAACTTAACCAGAAGTACCAATTAGGTGCGTCTACTGATACGCAAACACTTTTAAGGGGGGTTCGAAAAAAAGGAAAAGATTTTCTTTTAGAAATTGATGGACAGTATGCATTTGTTGCGGATATTAATGGTAACATAGTTGTGGGCCGTGACTTATATGGAATTTGTCCTCTGGCGTTTGGACACAAGAACAATGCGGTCTATATTGCAAGCACAACTGCAGCACTCTCTAAAGTAGGAATTTTCGAGCCAAAAACTGTTCCTGGAGGTACATTCGGAACTGTTGAAGGGGGTGATATTAATCTTGTTCCTTGGAAAGATATTTCAGAATTGGTCTACACTGAAAAGCGAGAGCTTCATGCAGAAGAAGTTCTTGAAACGGCAGAAAAAAGTGTTTGTGACAGAATTACTGAAAACCAAGATGTTCTTTTCACAACTATGGGTGGTATTGATAGCCAGTTTGTTTCTGCTACGGTTGCCCGGGCAACAAAAGGAGCTTACGGTGGTGCAATTACGATTGTGCCGTGGAAGCAGAATGATATTTTTAATATGGATAGTGGGGATTATTTTGCTGCAAAAGCAACAGTGGAAATGTTGGCACAAGAAGGCATAACGTTAAAACATCAGGTTGTGCAGCTTGACCCGTCATACGTGCGTGAAGCAATTGATCGTGTTGTTGGTGTGTTAGGGCCTGATTACTTTAATGTTTGTTGTGGTCTTGCTGAAGATCTTGTCGCTTCAACTGCAAAACGTTTAGGGGGAAAAGCAGTCATGACTGCAGGAGGTCCTGACGAGGCGGGCTGGAGCTACAAGCCATGGGCATTGAAGTATAAGAATCGTCTTGAAGAAGGGTTTGCAGTGGTTAGTGATCAGTTTACTTCTTCTGAGGGGGTAAGGGCAGGTCTGGTATTTGGAGAGCATGGTCTTGAGAATCGTGTTCCTTTAGCTTTCTTGATTGAGAAATTTATGTCTGCGCCACAACACCAGAAAGCAATAGTCTCTGACTGGGGAGATTTGAAAGATCCTTTTTCTATAAAGATGAAGGATAAAATTCTCTGGCGGGAAGCAATCAAGAGTAAACTTCCAGAGTATTCACTCAACCAGCAGAAAGCTATGATTCATGCATCGACTGGTGCAAAAGAAGTGTTGTATGAAGTTGCGCGTCGTGACGAAATATACTTGCAGGAAAGAACAAATTTTATTAACAGTGCAAAAAACAATGGGTGGGATTATTCTATCATTTTTGCACCTTTGAGCAAGCTTGATCAAAACAACATGATAACTGAAGGGCAGCTGTATTGTTTGTATAGTTGGAGTCGTGTTGCTCCCGAAGAGTTTAAGGCAGGAAGTTTTGCCAGGTATGGTCACAAAAATGGCGGCATTCCGCGATACAGTTATAGTGTGTGTGACAAAGTGAAAAGGCCGCTTTGTTTTGACTGGATGACCTTGCCTGAAGTGAAAGTATGAACATTCCCGAAAGAATTATGTGTGTAGACAAATGTGCTGTGGTCATTATTGACGTTCAGAATGATTATTGTAACGAAAAAGGAGAGCTTGGAAAGATAGGATTCAGATTTTCCAGGATTCAGAAACTGCTGCAGAAACTGCCTTCATTTGTTCATAAAATGCGAGTAGCAGGTCTGCCAATCTTTCATTTTCAAATGACTGAAGACCCGCTTTTTCTTGAGAAGAATCTGCTGGAGAAGCAACAACATTCATTTGGGGTTCAGTGGAAAATGTCGACACCCGGAACATGGGGGTACGAGCTTATTTTGACACCCGCTCCAACGGACGTTGTGCTCAAGAAGAATTCGTATGATATATTCTCTAATTCTGACTTCAGTAATATGCTTCAAGAGCGCGGGGTAGAAACACTTATCTTTGTTGGAGGATTTACCCATGTTTGTGTTGATACTTCTATTCGTTCTGCAGTGAGCAAAGGGTATCATGCAGTTATTGTGTCTGATTTGGTGGGCGTACCAGACCATTTGGAACAATTTCATGAGAACGCAATTAAAGTTATAGGTCTTATGTTTGGGTATTGCTTGACGTCTGAAGAAGTTATAGTGTTGTTCCGAAGAGACAAGAACCGTTAACTGTAATATTTTTTATTTCTTCCCCTCAACTTCCGTCAACAATTGTTTTAAGAATTCTTCAATGTTTTTCTCTCCAATAATCTCATTCTCTCTTGTCCTTACATTTATTGTTTTGTTGTTTTGTTCTTTTTCGCCGACAACAAGTATGTAGTTTACTTTTGCCAGTTCTGCTTCTCTAATTTTCTTATTCAGCGTTTCTGCGCGGAAGTCGCACGTTACTCTGATTTCTTTTTCTGCTAACTTTTTTCTTACAGATTCAGCGTAGTCGTTAAATCTGTCTGCTATTGTCAATATTCTCACTTGTTCTGGGCTTAACCACAGTGGAAATTTGCCTGCAGTGTGTTCTATTAGAACAGATACGAATCGTTCTATTGAGCCCATTATTGCTGCGTGTATCATGACGATGCGTTCGTGTTCTCCTTTTTCGTTTACACAGTAAAGGTCAAATCTTTCTGGCATATTTCTGTCTGCTTGGATTGTCGCAACCTGCCATTGTCTGCCGAGAGAGTCGTATGCCATAAAGTCTAGTTTTGGGCCATAGAATGCTGCTTCTCCAACAGCTTCTGTGGCTTCAGCTTTTCTTTCTTTGACCATTTCTCTTAGTTGGTTTTCTGCAAATTCCCATTGTTCTTTTGTTCCAATATATTTTTCAAACTTTGAAGGATCATGCAATGAAAGCCTTACTTTGAGCTTGAATCCAAATGTGCCATAAAAAGTATTGATTATGTCCCAGATTTTGAATGCTTCGTCTTTGAATTGTGATTCTCTGCAGAACACATGTGCATCGTCTTGTGTTATGCAGAGTACTCTTGACAATCCAGATAGTTCTCCGGTTTGTTCGTCTCTGTAGACCATTGTTGTTTCTGCGTATCTTTGTGGCAGGTCACGGTAACTTCTTATGAGGTGTGCGTATATTTGGGTGTGGTGTGGGCAGTTCATCGGTTTCATTGCAAATTCATGTCCTTCTCGTGTTGTTATTTTGAAAAGGTCGTTTACGTATTTTGCCCAGTGTCCGCTCGTAATGTACAATTCTTTTTTTGTAATGTGGGGGATTGTTACTTTTTCGTATCCTCTTTGTTTGCGTAGCTGCCATACAAACTCATCTAAAAGTGTGCGCATCAATGTTCCTTTTGGCGTCCACAACGGCAGGCCTGAACCTACAAGTTCTGAGAATGTGAATAAATCCAATTCTTTCCCAATCTTTCTGTGGTCGCGTTTTTCAGCTTCTTCAAGCATTTTCAAATGTTCTTTCAACTGTTTTTCTGTTGGAAAGCTTGTGCCATAAATGCGTGTCAATTGTTTATTCTTGGCATCGCCTCGCCAGTATGCTCCTGCTAACTTCATTAGTTTGGCTGCTTTTACTAATCCTGTGTTCATCAAATGTGGCCCTTCGCACAAGTCCCAGAAGTCTTCGCCGTGATAATAAACGGTTAATTCAAATCCTGCATCTTTGAACTCTTTTGCCATTTCTGTTTTGTAAGTATTTTTTGGAAACAGTTTTTTGACATCTTCAATTGTAACAACTCTTCTTTTTGACGGCATATTTTCTTTCACAATTTTTTGCATTTCTTCTTCTATGCGTGGAAAATCTGTTTCTGAGATTGGCAAGTCATCAAAATCATAGTAAAAGCCGTCTTCTAATGATGGCCCAATTGTATTTTTGGCGTCAGGGTACAATCTTTTTATTGCGTGTGCAAGAATGTGTGCTGTGCTGTGCCTGAAGACTGCTCTGCCTTCTGGCTGTTCCCATGTCAAAATTTGTAGTCTTGAATCCTGCTCAACTGGTCTGTCTAAGTCCCAGAGTTTGTCATTTACTTTTGCCGCAAGTGCGTCAGCTGCTAATCTTTTTCCTATGCTTGCAGCTATTTGTTTTGGCGTGTTTCCTTGTTCGAATTCTTTAACAGTGCCGTCTGGAAATGTTATTTTTATTTTTGGCATTGCATTGTCTTTTTAGAATGATGTTTAAATATGTTTTGTAGAAATCTTTATTATGTGGTCGTTGTACCACTTGTTTCATGCCAATCGAAGTCGAACTCAGAAGTTTTGTTTCCAAAGAAAAATATGGTGAGCTTTTGCTGTTTTTCAAAAGCAATGCAAAATATTTGGGTGAAGACAAGCAGGAAACGTTTTATTTTGACGCAAAAGAGGACGTAAGAATTCAGCGCAACAATTTGTTTTCTAAAATTTGGATGAAAAAAGGCAGATTGCATGATGAATGTCGTGAAGAGATTGAAATAAAGTTTGACAGGAATGATTTTGACAAAGCAGAACAGTTGTTCGCCAGTCTTGGTTTTCCCGTGCAAATAAAGTGGTTTAGAAAGCGTCATTCGTTCACATGGAACGATATCACGGTAACAGTTGATGACACCAAAGGATACGGCTTTATTATAGAGCTTGAAAAGCTTTCTGATGAAGCAAACAAGGATGCAACATTAGAACTTTTAAAACAAAAATTCAGCGAGCTAAACATTCCTGTGACGCCAAGAGAAGAATTCGATAAAAAGTTTCAGCACTACAAAGAGAATTGGAAAAATATTTTTGCTGAACAACAACCTTTATAAACCCCTTCTTATTTCTTTGCTCGGGTTTCGAGAATAAAAAGGCTTCTCAGAGGTAAGTCTCCATGAGCATTGTTAACGTACCAAAGTCTGATGTTGTTGTTCAGTTAGCTAAAGAACTGAAAAAAATGAATGAGTTTAAGGCTCCTTTGTGGGCTAAGTTTGTTAAGACTGGCTGTCATGCTGAGCGTCCTCCTGTTAATCCTGACTGGTGGTTTGTTCGTATTGCATCAATGATGAATAAGATTAATGATTTGGGTCCTGTTGGTGTTTCTAAATTGCGGACAAAGTATGGTGGCAAGCGTAATCGTGGCATGGCTCCGGAACGCTTCAAAAAAGGCAGTGGTAAAATAATTCGTTTAATGCTTCAGCAGTTGGAAAAGGCAGGTTTTGCAAAGCAGACTGCTAAGGGTGTTCATAAGGGCAGAGTTCTTACGCCTAAGGGTGTTGCTTTTGTTGACAAGGTTGCTTATCAGATTATGAAAGAGCAGAATGTTGTTTTTCCAAGAAAATCTGCACATTCTGTCCCTAAAGAAGTTCCTCAACAGCCTGTTGATTCTGAGCATGTAGAACAAAAGAGTGATTTGCCTGCTGTTGAAAAGCCGAAAAAGCCTCGCGCTCCAAGGAAGAAAAAGGAGGAAGCTCCAAAAGCTGAACCGCAAAATGGATGAGCTTGATGGGTTGCGGAAGAAGAAGATTGAAATGATGCAGCAGCAGTATGCAGCATCTTTTGAGTCACAAGCGCAGGAAGAGCAGCAGTTTCAGCAACAAATTACGCAGTTAGAGTTTGCAATGAAGCAGATGATGAGTTCTGAGGCGTTGCAAAGGTATGGCAGTGTAAAGATGGCACATCCTGAGAAGGCATTGCAGGCTCTGGTTGTTCTTGCTCAGTTAGTTCAAAAGAATCCTGGAAGGATTGATGATCAGATGCTCAAAAATGTTTTGTTGCAGTTGAGCCAGAGAAAAGAAACAAGGTTGAATCTTCATGGCGCGGTATAAGCACATTTCACGAAAGAAGCGTTTGGCAAAGCGCGGCCGCCAGACAAGATGGGCGCCTTTTTGGACAGTGCCAAAGATTTATGGCAAAGGTCGCAGGGTTCATCCTGGCAGGCACACAACAGTAAAGCGCTCTTGGCGCAGGACAAAATTAAAGGTATAACATGGCAGCTATTGAACGTACGTACACAATTCCACTGAGAAAGGAATGGCTGAAAGCCCAGAAATATAAGCGTGCAAAGAAAGCAATTGCTGGCTTGAGAAAATTTTTGCAGCGCCACATGAAGAGTGAGAATGTTCTTCTTGGCACGCATCTTAATCTTGAGATTTGGAAGCACGGAATTCGCAACCCCCCTTCAAGGGTTAAGGTTAATGTCACAAAAGACGATAAGGGTGTTGTCAAGGCTGAATTGTTTGGAATAAAGATTGACGAGCCGAAGAAGGAAGAAGCTAAAAAAGAAGAAAAGAAGGAAGAAACAAAGAAGGAAGATGTTAAGATTGAACAAAAATCTGTTCCTGAAGCAAGGCCTGCAGAAGTACCTAAATAGAAAGTTCCGAAAAAAGTTTCTGAAGAGAAGAAATAATAATTAAATTCTGTTCTTCGCAATCAACATTTTTAGTTCTTCAATGAATGTTGCGTAATTATTGTCGTCATTAAAGCCGCATAAGAGTGCAAGCGCTGTTCCTTCATATGTTTTGCTTTGGTGTCTTATTTTGAGTTGGTTTGGCCAGCGTTTTGGTGGTTCTCTTAGCATTTTTAAAATTATTGTTCCTGGTTTGAGCTCGTATGTTCTTTCGTGTATGCCGTCTTCATGTGTTGTTGGTGGAAATGCGGTTTTTCCGTTATGTTCTGTTATTATTTTTTCAACATCAGAAATAAATTGTGTTGCTATTTTTTGAGTTTCAGGGGATGGGAGCCAGTAGTTAAACGCTATAACATCTGTCATTAAAATGTGGTGGTTGTTATGATTTAATAATTTTCCGAAGTAAATGTCGTGTTTTGTGAGAACGGACAGCGTACTATGTAATAGTGTATGGTTATGTTTTTTTTGGAGTAGTTTTTGATTTCTTCAGCTATCATTTTACTAACATATGATTGTGGGGTGGTGGTTGAGGTGGTGGTTGCCCAATCGCCGTCGTCAACCATGTCATTGATGGTTCGCAGCCTGAGCTTTGTTGATGGCGGCCAGAAACCTTGTTTGTTGTGTCCGTCCCATGGAAGATAAGTGATTGTAAGAATGTATTCTTTTTGTTGTGCCAAGCCTTTTTTTTTATAATGTGCTTTGTATTCTTTTATTAGATTTGTGAGGTAGCCATTAAACTTTCTTTTCTTTGGCATGATGGAGAATTAGACGTCGATGATTTCGATTTCGATGTTGAGGTTTTCTGGGATTGGGACGCGCATCACCAGTCTTAGTGCGCGTTCGTCCAGTCCAAGGTCGATGAGGCGTTTGTGGACGCGCATTTCGTAGCGTTCCCATGTTGCTGAGCCGCTGCCGCATGGTGTGCGTCTTGTTGTTAGTTTGAGTTTTTTTGTTGGGAGTGGTATTGGTCCCCTAATATCAACGCCGGTTTTTTCAGCAATGTCTTTAATGAAAGAACATGTTTGGTTGAGCTTGGTGATGTCTGTGCTCGCCAGCTTTATTCGGGCTTTTTGCATTGTTTTTCTCTTTGGGGGTGATTAATAAAATAAAATAAAAAATGCGGCATTTTTATGCCTTTTTGACTAAGTCGATGCACATGCCTGCTGCGACTGTTGCGCCTGAATCACGGACTGCAAATCTTGCAAGTTGTGGTATGTCTTTTTGCTTTTCAATTACGAGCGGCTGCATTGGTTTTACTTTGATGACTGCTGCATCGCCGTTTTTTATGAAGTCTGGGTGTTCTTGCAGTGTTTCGCCTGTTGCAGGATTTATTTTTTTGACAATCTCTGTTATCTGGCATGCCACTTGTGCAGTGTGTATGTGGAACACTGGTGTGTAGCCGACTGTGACAACTGTTGGGTGGTTGAGCACAATTATTTGTGCTGTGAATTCTGTTGCAACAGTTGGTGGATTGTCGACTTTTCCAAGGACGTCGCCGCGTGTAACATCCTGTTTGTTTATGCCTCTGACGTTGAAGCCGACATTGTCTCCGGGTTCTGCTTCTGTCAGTTGTTCATGGTGCATTTCAATGGTTTTGACTTCTCCTGTTACGCCTTTTCCTTCGCGTGCAGGCATGACGATTACTTTGTCGCCAACTTTCATGATTCCTGTTTCTACCCTGCCGACTGGAACAACGCCTATGCCTGTGATGTTGTAGACATCCTGCAATGGCAGTCTTAATGGCAGTTGTGTTGGTTTTTCTGGCGGGTTGAGCTTGTCAAGTGCTTCAAGCAGTGTTGGGCCTGTGTACCATGCCATGTTTGTTGATTTCTTGACAACGTTTTCTCCAGGGTATGATGCTATTGGTACGAACTGGACGTTTTTTTCTGGGTCTTTCCATCCTGATACTTTGAGCAGTTGGGTTATTTCTTTCTTTAGTGTTTCAAATTTTGCTTGGTCGTATTTGACAAGGTCCATTTTGTTGCACGCTACAATAAGCTGTTGGACTCCAAGTGTTCTGCAGAGGAATGCGTGTTCTTTTGTTTGTGCTTGTACTCCTTCTGAGCCTACGACAAGGACTGCTGCGTCTGCTTGGCTTGCGCCGGTTATCATGTTTTTGATAAAGTCTCTGTGTCCTGGCGCGTCTATAATTGTAAATGCAAATTTTGGTGTGTCAAATTTTTTGTGGCTTAAGTCAATGGTGACTCCTCGCTCTCGTTCTTCTTTGAGCTGGTCCATGACGAATGCAAATTCAAATCCGCCTTTGCCGAGGCGTTCTGCCTCTTCTTTTAGTTTTCTGAGTGTTTGTTCGTCGACAGCGCCTGCATCGAAGAGCAGTCGTCCGACTGTGGTTGATTTGCCGTGGTCAACGTGTCCCACGAACACAACGTTTAAGTGTGGTTTTCCTTTAGCCATTTTGATAGTCCTCCTGTTTGAATGTGCCTTCTATAGCAACAAATATCAGCTCAAAAAATAGTAGGGGATTTATAAACCTGTCGCTATTTTTTTATTTTAAGCCAACATAAATTGTCATTGAGCTGTTTGAAGTGAGTGGTTCTGTGAATACTGCTTTGTGGTTTAGTTGTGTTGCTGCTTCGCGTGCTTTTTTGTAGAATGCTCCGACGTGGTTTATGAGTTCTACGGTTGGTTTTTTGGAAAATACTTGTGTTATTGGTTCTTTTCCAGGTTGTGTTGTTGTGCGTAAGTCCATCCATAATTGTTCTGGAACAGTGTACGCAAATCTTTTTCCTTCTTTATGATATTCACTTGTCGGGTTTGTTTCCCGTAAATTGTAGCCTTGTCTGGTGAGTTCAGTTCTGAATTCTTCAAAAATTTTGTCAATGCTTTCTGCCATTTTACTTCATCCCCACATATATTACTTGTCTGCCGTCGCGTGCAAACATTGGTTCTGTTACGTTAGGTTGTTTGCCGAGTTTTTTTATTGTTGCGCGTGCTACTTCATAAAAGTCCATCATGTGTTTGAGGAATTTTTTGTTTATTCCGACTGCTACTTGTGTTATTGGCACGCTTTCATCTGTTGCCCGCATATTGCACTGTTGTGGTTTCATCGCAACATCTTGTGGTATTGCATACCTTAGCCGTAAGCCTGCAGTGTACTGTTGGTTTTCTGGTTCTAAAGCTTCGAAAGTGTAGCCTTTCAATGTCATTTCTTTTTGAAATGCATCGTACAAGTCACCTGTTTTTTGGTCTATGCTCATTTTATCACGCTCCTATCATTCCTGCTGTTAATCCTTTTCTTTGTATGATTGATTTAATAATTTTATCCTGTAATTCGTTTGGTGCTTTTTCAAAGTTTTGGTCTGAGAGTGCTGACGAGCCTCGTCCGCCTGTTGCTGACCTTAAATCGCTGCTCCAGCCGAGCATTTCTGCTACTGGGAGTTTTGCGCGTACAATTGTTATGCTTCCTTCTTGAGTCATTTCAAGCACTGCGCCTCGTTTGTTCATTACGAGTTTTGTGATTTCTCCTGTGTAATCTATTGGTGCTTCTATGACGTGGACTTGTACTGGTTCGAAGATGACTGGTGATGCGCCCATCATTGCTGTTTTTATTCCTTCTCTGACTGCAGGGTACATTTGTGCAGGCCCTCTGTGGATTGCGTCTTCGTGGAGTTTTGCGTCGACAAGCGTGACTTTGACGCCAAAGCTTGGTTCTCTTGCTAATGGGCCTTCGTCCATGACTTGTTCAAAGCCGTCAACGACGAGTTCAAAGCATTCGCTTAGCTGTATGTTTCCTCTTGTTGAGTCTATTAGCATGCTGTCGTTGTAGATGTCTCTTACTGCGAGTGCTGTGTCGTTGTCCCATCCTGTTGCGACGAGCTTGTCCCGCAGTACAAGGTCTTTTTTCTTGATTCTTCCGCCAGATATTTCTCCTGCTTTTATTAATTCGCGTATTGCTGGCTCAAGAGGTTCGACGACAAAATAGAGTTTGTTGTGTTTGTTTGGTGATTTTCCTTCTGCTTCTTTGCTTACTCTGAGTACAGTTTCCCTGTAGACAACAATTGGCGGGCTTGTTTTTATTTGCACGCCTTTTTCTGTGATTATTCTGTTTTCAATGATTTCGAGGTGGAGTTCTCCCATGCCGCGGAGCAAGTGTTCGCCTGTTTCTTGGTTTATTTCAATCTTTACAGATGGGTCTTCTTTTGCAACTTTGCGGAGTACTTCGACGAGTTTTGGCAGGTCTTGTGGTTTTGCTGCCTGTATTGCTTTTGTGATGACTGGCTCAAAAATGTGTTTTAGTTCTTCAAATGCGTGTTCAGGAGCTTCTGTTACGGTTTCTCCTGCATTGCCTGTGACGCCGACGACTGCGAGGACGTTTCCTGCAGGCACTTCTCCCATGAGTTCTGTTTTGACGCCGTGGTACATGAGTACGTTTTGTATTTTTTGTTTTTGTTTTGCATTGTTGAGATAGACTTCCATGCCGTCGCGCAGTGTGCCGCTGAACAATCGTCCTGCTGAGATTTCCCTGCCTGATTTTGGGTCAATGACTATGCGCGTTATGACAAATGCTGCTTTTCCGTTTGGGTTGCAGGTGATTAGGTCTTTGCCGAATTCTGACTCAGGGTCGCCGTGCCAGATTTTTGGTATGCGGTATTTTTGTGCTTCGATTGGGTTTGGCAGGTGTTTGATGACCATGTCAAGAAGTACTTCGTGTAGCGGCGCGTTTTTCCACACCCATTGTTGCCGTTCTTCTTCGTTCATTTCGTAGAGCTTGAGGATGTCTTTGAAGCTTACATTGCGTTTTTGCATGAACTGGAGTGATAGTGCCCAGTTTTCGCGTGCTGAGCCAAATGCAACGCTGCCTTCTTGAATGTTGACTTTCCATTTTTGTTTGAATTCTTTTTCTGCTATTTGTTCTACGAGGTTGTTGAACTCAAGTATTATTTTTATAAATCGTTGCTGGATTTGTTCTGGTGTGTACTGCATTTCTGTTATGAGCCTGTCTACTTTGTTGATGAACAGTACTGGTTTTACTCTTTCGCGCAATGCTTGTTTGAGCACTGTTTCTGTTTGGGGCATTATGCCTTCTGATGCGCACACGAGTACCACTGTGCCGTCGATTGCGCGCATTGCTCTTGTAACGTTTCCGCCGAAATCAATATGCCCTGGCGTGTCAATAAGATTTATCAGATATTCTTGTTCTTGGAATGCGTGTACCATTGAGACGTTTGCAGCATCTACTGTCAGGAGTCGTTCTTGTTCGTCCATGTGCTGCCATGTCATCATGCCGCTGTCTAAGTCTCCTGCGTTTTTTTCTGACATGAGCCCTGCTGCTGCGATGAGGTTGTCTGTCAAAGCTGTTTTTCCGTGGTGTATGTGTGCGCTTGTGCAGATGTTTCT
>JACQMU010000046.1 GCA_016203425.1 Candidatus Woesearchaeota archaeon | reverse complement strand
TTGTATATCCCGCAAGAGAATATCAGTTGTTTTTTTTGATTTTGTTATTTCAGGATAGCGTTGATCAAATTTTCTGTTATCTTGCCACGTAACTTCTTGGTCCCAATCGAGAAATCTGTGGATGTTGTCTTGTTTGAAAATACGTGATAGCCAGCCCATGTTAGTTAATATAATTTTGTATTATTTTTTCTGCTGCGCTTAATTGGTGTTCTGCTTTGTCTGTTGCGTTGTATTTGTGTTCTTGTATTGCTTTTTCTCGTTCTTGTGTGATGTAGTTTGCTGCGCGCATCCAGTTTTCTTGGTATTGTGTGATAACTCCGCTCTCGCGGATTTCGCCAGTTATTTCGTTGAGTCGTTGATAAATTTCTGATATTGGTTTTTGTTCTAATCGTTCGGCAAGTTCGTCTGGTTGTGGTATGTCTCGTCGTGCAATATTCTCAAGTGTTTCTTCTTCCTCTTCTTCTTTTTTGCCGAATAATTCTTCAACGTGTATTTGTTTTGGTTTTGGTGTTTCTATTTCTTGTATGACGCGCAGTTCTTCTTCTGCTCTTTTTAGTAACGCTTGTGCGTCTTCTATTTCTTGTTGTCGTTCTTTGATGAGTTTTTGTATTTGTTCTTGTAATTGGTTGAGTACTTTGATGCGTTGGTCTGGGGGTAATTTCTTGATTTGTTCAAAGTTTATGTCCGCCATACTGCTACCACGTTATCATGGCATTTGCTTTCTTAAAGTTTTTGTAGTGTTGCCAGAGAATGAAGCGTGCTTCTGTTTCTGCTTTTTTGCTTTCTTTTTCTTTTTTTTGCAGGTCTGTTTTTGTTAGTTTTTTTGCCCCTTTTGTTGGCAGTATCATTTTTGCAAGGTCTCTGAATCCTTCTCCAACGTCGAAGAATGGTTTGAAAACGCTTGGCTGTTTTGGTTTTTCGTGTGCTTTGACGTGCAATATTTGTTGTGCTTGTTCAAGAGTTATTCCTGTTTTTTCCATGAGTTGAGTGACTTGTTTTTCTCGTTCTGGTTCAAGCCCTGAGTATGCTTTGTGCAAGTATTTCATTAAGTCTGTGCCCATTGCGTCCATTGCGTCTTTGAGTGACTGGTCTAATGATGATAATAATTCAAGGTCTTCTAAGTCTTTCATTTTTAGATAGTTGTCGATTTGTTGTTGTGTCCATGAATAGCTTCGCCATGTTACTTTTGTTTCTCCGACGTGAATTGGCCCTCTGTGATAGCCGCCTTCTTGTGCGTAGCTGAGTGCTGGCCGTGAGCGGTATTCAAATGTTAGCATTACGCAGGTGTAGTACTCTTTGTTGTTTTCCGGAATTTTTTGTCCGAGGATTTCTAATTCTATCATGTTGCTTTCGAATGCTGACACGAGCTCTGGCCGTGATAAATTCTCAACACTGCCTGTTAATTTTTGTATGTGTTTTAAGTATGGCTTTACCCATGTCATGTACATTTTTATGACTGTGAAATGCTGTCGCAAGTAGTCTATGGTGAATTGTTCTCTGACTTTGATTTCTTTGTAGGTTGTGTCTCGCCATCTTAGATACTGTGCAAGTTTTCGCTTGAGTGCGTTTGTAACAGCTGGGTTGAATGCTCCTGCTTCTTGTTCTACTGCTTTGTCGACGTCATCTGCTGTTTTTGGGTGTATGTTGAAAAAAAGGTCTGGCAGTGTTGTGAACTGTAGTTGTTGTGCCATGATGAAAAGGTTTGCTGCTGTTTTTTGTCCTGCAACAACGCCGTCTACTAAGTCGACCCACAGTCCTTTGAGCACAATCTCGTCTGCGTCTTTTTTGTCTTCTATTGCGCCTTTGTAGTATCCCATGCGTTCGTCAATCCATCTTAATTCTCTTACAAGCTGGAAAAGGTCTTTTACCATTTTGCCTATTGTTGCCATGTATTGTGCTACTTTGTCTTGCGCCAGTCCAAGTCTTTGTGCTGATGCGCCGTAGTATGAGCTTTGTTGTCCTGCAGTGAATATGTCTGTTATTTTGTGCACTATTGGAAATCCCCAGTCGTTTTTTAAGTGCCCTAATGACCAGAAATAGATTGGTTCTACTGCTTCGTGCTGTGCTTCATAAATTATGTAGTATCTGCTGATTGGTTTTGGGTAGTCTACAGTCATGAGCTGGTCGCGCGTGACTTCCATCTCATCGCTGTCTGCGAGCTTGTCGCATTCTGACAGAACTTTTTTCTTGTCGCTGTCGCTTAATCGTGATAATTCTTTTTCTGCATCTTCTGGCTTTGTTTGTGTGCCGTCATCCTTGAGAAATACTTTTTTGAACAGCTCTGAGTATTCCTGTTCTTTGCCTTTTTTTGTGAAGCCAAACATGATTAATCGCTTGGCGCCGTGTTCTGTCATGGATTGCCTCTTTTGTCAACACTAAAAAGGCAGTTACTAGTATTTAAATTCTGCTGCCTCGCTATATTGTCATCGGTGTTTGACGAATGTGTTGTTGTTCTTCTACTTCTTCAGAAGTCATGCGTCGTTCATAAAACAAACGACAATACTCACATTTCATGGTAAGATTTGGCGAATATCTTCCACGACCAGGCCCCCAGATAATTTGTTGTCCAATATGATTGCCACGCTTTTCACATTCTTTTCTTTTGGCAACAGCCTCTTCTAAGTTTGTGATTATTGTATTTAGCGGTGTGAGTTCTATCCCCATATGAACAAGAATAAATAACTGATTTATTAATTTATCTCAGTCATTTTTAATAACTCTTCTGGAACTTTGAATTTTTTATCGGAAAACACAATCTCCTCACATGCAGAAATACATCTTCGGCATACATCCATCATAAGATTATATTTCTGCATAATTTCTTCACTTTGAACAGAAGAACCGTAACGTGCTTTCTCTCGTTCATCAACATCGGTTTCTTCCTCTTTTTCTTTGTAAACAGTAATTCTATCAATAAATTCGTTATCGTAATCAATCAAACTTCTTTCTTTAACATAGCGCAAAAACAAAGCAGT
>JACQMU010000045.1 GCA_016203425.1 Candidatus Woesearchaeota archaeon | reverse complement strand
TGGTTAATAGAAAGAAAAGAAGAATAAAAGTTTAAAAGAAAACATATTTTTCTCCGTTTTCGACTCGTTCACAAGCCATCAGGATCACTTCATCAGCAACATTAAGATTCAATTTTGGGTCAGGTAAGCTGTTTGACATTGCGGGTTGTCGTGCTTGATATATAGCATCTGCAACTTTGTCTGTCACGTTATACGCCGGATTTGGTGTTGAATGCGCATTTTTTTCATAATAATCTTGCCATTGTGCAAGTCTCTGTCTTACAGCAACAACTTTCTGTTTGTCAGTAAAATATTTACCCATTGTTTTATCTTCTATCATTTGAGTTACCTCCATTAATAGATACTCCAGTATATAGCTTGTTATTTAAAAAGGTAGTGCGTTTTGAAATGTTTTTGTGGTATCATGCTTCTGCAAATGAAATCTCTAATCAAGCTGGTCCCATGCTTTTGAAACTTCGTCGCCAGCAACAGCTGTTTGTCTTGCAGCAGGTACTGTAAAACCAGCAGTTTGTTCTATAGTTAAATACTGCTGGATTTCACGCTCGATATTTCTCAACAAAGGCTCATCAGCAGGAGTGACAATATTAATGGCCTCGCCAGATTCGCCAGCACGGCCTGTCCTGCCAATTCTGTGTACGTAATCCTTAGGATTTCTCGGAAGGTCGTAATTAATAACGTGAGAAACATGGTCAATGTGCAAGCCCCTTGATGCAACATCTGTGGCAATCAATATTCTTGATTTGCCGCTCTTAAAAAGTTCCATCATTTTCGTACGCTGGTTTTGACTTAAATCACTGTGAATAACCAAAGAACGAATACCTCTCCTGAACAAAATCTTGCTCAAAG
Source organism: Candidatus Woesearchaeota archaeon (assembly GCA_016203425.1). Classification (GTDB taxonomy): domain Archaea; phylum Nanobdellota; class Nanobdellia; order Woesearchaeales; family ARS49; genus JACQMU01. The sequence continues at coordinate 1,695 of JACQMU010000045.1, read as the reverse complement.
ACTCAGCCCAGCGTTTAGTGTTACAAAAAACAATAGCACGACTCACAGCTGCGCTGTTCAATACTTTCATCAATGTTGCAAGCTTTTCATCCTTTGCAACACCAAAACATTTTTGGTTAATTTTGTCAACAACAATCTCATCTTTGCTTAACATTAGTTGCTCAGCATTTCTCATGTACTTATCACTCAATCTTATAATCTCAGAAGGCATTGTTGCGGAAAACAACATTGTTTGCCGTGCAGATTGGGTTTGGCCCACAATCTTGTCAACATCTTCGATAAAGCCCATGTCAAGCATTTTGTCAGCCTCATCAAGCACAACAAAACGAACTGTTTTCAGGCTCAAAGTTCTTCGTGACAAATGATCCAGAATCCTTCCAGGGGTTCCGATAATAATTTGCGCACCTTGTGCAATGCGTTCAGCCTGAGGGCCAATGCTTACACCACCATACAACAAAACTGAACGTGTATAACTGTCAAGCATCTGCACATCCTTAAAAATCTGCTGAGCAAGCTCCCTTGTTGGCGTCAGCACCAAAGCCTGCGGCACTCTTTGCTCGCTAAGCTTGCACAACAACGGCAACAAAAAAGCAAACGTTTTCCCAGACCCAGTCTTAGACCTAACAATAAGGTCTTTGCCAGACAAGGCAAGCGGAATAGTCTTTTCCTGCACTTCAGTTGTTTCAGTAATGCCCTCTTTTGCAAGAGCAGACTTTAAACTTTCTTTAACATTTAATTCACTAAACTTCATTTTATACTCCTAGAAACCGCCATGGTTTCTATCATTTTTGTTCATGACAAAAAAGATAGAACCAGAGATAAAACTCATCAGCAAGCATTCATTTGCAAGCTGCTATCTTTTTTGTCTTCAGAACACTATAAAAGAAGTGAGTTTATAAATGCTTTGGTTATTCGTCGCCACGCATTATACGCGGCGTTAACGTGCCTAAAAGAATCCTCAATGTTGCAGGCCCTTTGTAATCATGATGCGGCAATCCTGACAAGCTGGCAATATGATTAGGAACAGCCAAGCCAGAATCAAGCTGTTGATAACCTTTAAACATTTCTTCAGTATCAACAAAACCAGCTAACCCTGAATTTGGCAAAGACTCAACAGGAGCAAGCACGGTCACTCCAACAAAATCAGCATAATCATCAATAAATCCATAATCCTTATAACTCTGGCCGAGATCAATCTGCCAAGCATTACGACCATTTGGGCAAATTGTACAACCTTTTCTAAAATCGTTTACCAGCTTTTCTAAAACTTCAGCAAGTATTTTTGATGACATTAAACAATTATCACAGCAAGTTATTTAAAAATCTTTCCGTTTTACTTACGGCAACGCTCTTCCTTATACCCAACTTTCTTTGCTGCAAATATGCTCATAAAACACACTGATTTGTCTTTTTTAAGGCTGCTTGGGGCGTTGCATCCGCAGCGGTACACTTTTTTTGCGTCTTTGTCGCCTACTGCAATGTGCCATGGTGTACAGCCGTATGCGGCGCAAGGTCCTTCTCTTTTTGCAGTCACTTTTTTAGTGCTGGAAAGAACAAGTCCTTTGTATTTGGTAGGCTTGCTTGGCCCGGTTGCTGCGTCAATGACAACCGCTGAAAATAACAATATCGTGATACAAAGGATGATTAACAACGCATTTTTTTTAATCATTAATAAACTATTACGAACTACTTATA
>JACQMU010000044.1 GCA_016203425.1 Candidatus Woesearchaeota archaeon | reverse complement strand
GTTCTCAAATAACAGTTTATTTTTTTAGGTATTTCGCAGGAGAAATATCTTGTTATTTGTAAATACAGTGTTTCTTCTCTGTCTGATGTGTCGTCATAATCTCCTGTTAATAAATCAAGCAGTGTGTCCAAACAAATTGGGTTCACAGTTATGCGCTGTAAGGGTTTTGTTGTGTCAAATGAATCTTTGTCAGGTTGTGCAATGATGATGCTGTGTTCGTAAATATTTTTTATTGTGGGGTTTAATCTTATGGCATCGAGAGCAGGATGATGTATTGCAGTTCCATAACCCTCGTATTGTTGCATTACAAAACAAAAAAGATGGGATAAAAACTTCTCAGCCATATCAAGTGCTTTAATCAATTGGTTTTTGTACATCTGCGCAAGGGTGTCGCACAATAATTCATGTTTCTCTTGTGCGATAATTAATAATTTGTCGTCGTCTTTTTTGTCCCAGTCATAAAATATGTCGATTGCATGCTGTTCTTCTACAGTTGGTTTTCTCTGATGCACTGCGCCATTATTGTACGAGAATATTGTTGTTCTTTTTTGTGCAGGTTGGGTTAATAATGTTTCTAAACAATTAATAAGCTCTTTAAAATACACGTATTCTTCTCTTTCAGTTATTTTACGTTGTTTGCAGTGAATTTTGGCAGAAGGGATATTCAATGTTAGATGTTTTCTTGGCCTGCCGCACGGTTTTTTAATCTTGTCATAATCAAATCTTTCGGCAAGTCTGTCCTGATGAATTTGCAAATACTTTTGTGTTGTGTTTATTGCTCCGAGCAATCCTTCTGGAAAGTACTTGCGAGCTTCAATTGTTGCATAAAGTTTTGGGTGTTTTCTAATAAGCTCTGCAGAGTTTAAAGGCTCGTTGTTTCTTGCAACACTGATAAGCTCATCAATAATTTTCTTGTGAGACCATTTTTCACGATTTCTAAAGCCAGTTGCTCTCTCACATGCTTCAGTCCACCCAATCTTGCGGCACGTTTCTTTATAGAGGTGTGGGGCAATTTTCATGATGCTTTGTTTAGTGAGTGGAATTCCAAAGATGTGATAAAATTGTATTGCATCAAGAAGTTTTTCAACAGTTATGTAATCTTTTACTTGAAATGCCCATGGTTTTTTGAGTTGTGTCTTGTAATTTCTGCATTTTTCAGCAATGTCATCTTTTCCGCGTTCTGACAGGAAGTCTGCAGTCTTGCTCAGAAGGCAATCATAATTCATTCTGTAGTTTTTTAGTTGCAGAATTGTTGCTTTTCTTCGTTTTGAAAAGATTCTTGAATAAATGTTACCACCTTCTTCCAAATAATCAACAAAATCAAGAACTATTTTTTCAAGCGTCCAAGACTCTTTTTTTTGGTGGCGTCTGCCTATTTTTGTAGCAGGTTCAGCAAGTGTTGTGGCCATGAATGCAGCGTTTGATGAAAATCTCTTTATAAATCATTCCTGCTTTCTCAAGAATTTCTCGCGCTCAAGTGTTATGGCAACTGCAGCTTCACCCTGTGCTGTTGCTGGAATGTTAAACACGCCAGCGCGAGGATATTCAACAACCAACTGTGCAGAATCTTTACTTCTTTTGTCCCGAATGAAAAAAACTCCGAACTTGCTCATGCCTTTGTCTGTTCCAGCCTTATCTCTGTAAAGCGTGACTGCAGTTTGTGCAGGCACATTAATGTCAAGCGTGCTTCCATCTTTTGTGAGCGTTATGTCTATAACTTCATCTGTTGTTGGCTCTGCAAACAGCCTTTTTGGCGTTGTAAGAGTCATTGTTATTGAACTGCCAGCAATAAGATTACCACTTCCCAAATCAAGCCTTCCACCGCTTCTTAACACAATTTTTGCTTCCCCACCGTCAATAGCTCCATCACCGTTCTGGTCAACAACTAAGGGATGTTCTCCAGCTGAACTCACATAAAACGAGTAAGTGTTTCCTGAAACAACAAGATATCCCAGCCCTGTTGAAGTGTCGAACGGAACAGACTTTTCCTGATTTGTGCCAATATCAAGGAAATCAATTGTTGCATCATCATAACGTACGCCGTTATACTCAATAACATTAGTTACACCGTGAATGTCATTTTTGTTGTTCACAACAAAATAATCTCCACGGTCAATGTTGAAGTCGGTTGCATCATTACCCTCACTGTACACAACATCTTTTCTGCTTGAGCCATACTTAAAAGTAGAGCCAGAAACTGAGACAAGCGGAATATTGTATTGCACCCCCAAATCATTACTGAACGTTAAGTCATACTGGCTATTGCCATTTGGCGCAAACATGACAAATTCACCGCCGCCTACATTTTGTATTGTTGCAGTTCCGCTTGTCAAGCCACCATAAATTAATTCAAAGCCGTTAACTAACAAAGAAGCTGCATCCCTGAGCCTGCCCCTCAAACCTTGCCGTGGACCGATGTAAACATCACCAGTGGTTCTTGTGGTTGCAAGGGGCGCATATCTTATTTCACTGATTGTAAACTTGTTGTTTGCAGCATTTCCCATAATTCGTACTTCTGCATCAACTTGTTTTGTGTTAACCTTTGCCCCTTTCTCATAATAAATGTCTGCATAGTTTTTGTCCTCCAAATCAATAATGCCTTCAGCACCCATTAATCTTAACTTTACCCGCTTTTGTTCAGCATCAATGTCTGTTTGCACAACCACAAATGAACTGCCAAGTATAGTCAAATACTTATTTTCAATGTCAACAAGCTTGTTGTTTTCTATTCTGCTGGCGAGCCCTGATGAAAAAATGATTGCATACTCAAACAATTTATCATTCTGTTGAAAAAAAAGATAGTTGCCAGTGCGTTGGCTTTGGTCCCTGCCAAAAATCACGCTGCCACCGTCAAAGCTGTTTGTTCCTGACTTTTTAAGCAACAAATATTGTGAATAGCTTGTTTTTCCAGCATTTGTTTGCACAACTCCATCTTCAAGCCCTTTAAGCTCATTCTTTGTCAGCACAGGAATGTCTTCACCAACTGATTCACCAATATCAATAGTTTTTAGCAGAAAAGTATTTGTTGCAGGTGTTTTAAACACAGGGCCTGCAAAAAATGCAGTGCTCGGCAAAGGCTGTTGTGACACAACCATAGCCATGCCAATCAACGAGATTGCAAGTATTGACAAGAATGCCTTTGTTTCATAGTCAAAAATACTCTGGCCCATCATGTTCCTCTTTTTAGTAAAAGCATGAATGTTATTGTATATAAATGTCACGATTTCCACCAGTGTAAATCGCTTGTGGCGAACAATTGTGTGGAAATTAGTGATGGTGCTCAAGAACCACTGAACGAAGCGACATTGCGATTACTTGTGGTTCTTGACTTGTCACGATTTTTAATCTGTTGCGTAGAATTGGTTTATGAACTCTTCAATGTTATATTCTCTTATTTTATTGCACACAGTGTCCAATGTTAACAGTTCTGTTTCTTTATACACAGGCACGTTTCGTGAAGTCTTTCCAAATGACGGTGAGCTGAGTAAACGTAACCTGCCATATTCATCCATCACTTCAGGATTATTAATAAGTTGCAACCCTATTTTTTGCAGGGCAATAACCTCCAGCTGCCGCACTCTTTCTCTGGATATTTTAAATATTCCCTTACATTCATCAAGTGTGTGAGATGTTTTTCCATTAAGCCCTGTTCTGTATTGTATAACCTCGCGAAGCCTTTTTGGCAACATCTTAATTGCTTTAATAAGAAGTTCATGTTTTTCCTGCAATAATAGCGTGTTGGGATATTCAATTAACTCATAAAGATTTTCACCACCATAACCAACAGGCACATCAAGGCTCTTTTCATCTTTTCTATAGTTAAGCACAGCTTTAACGCTTTCTTTGGTGATTTCCATGCCAGCTGCTATTTCTTCAAGGGCAGGCTCACGAAAATGTTCATTTGCAAACATATTTTGAAAATCCTCAACCCTTGCTGAAAGTGTTTGCAGATAGTTAGGATACTTTACATTGCGCAAGAACTCATGTATCTTTCTTTTTATTCTCGCCTTTATCCACCATGCAGCCACACTGTTGAACTTGTTGTCTTCATACTCATCAGAAAAAGGGTTGTAGATTTCTGCAGCATGTATAAGCCCGCCCTGCCCTTCACTAATAATGTCATTAAATCTGGGATTCTTACTATACTTTTTTGCAAAGCTTACAACCAGCCGCAAGTTGTGCTCGACAAGCGCATCAACAGCTTGTTTGTATTCTTTATTGGCTCCAAATGCATTGTTTATGTGTACACGGTAAAACTTTTTTGTTTGGGTGTAAAGTGTTGGCAAACGATGGCCTTTTCGTTCACCCACTGTTTTTATTATTGTTGGGAAAAGCGCGTGCGCAATTGGCAATGTTAAGATTTTTTCTGCAATATCATTCTGTTCTCTTGCCCGTGCTTCGATGTTGTCTTTTTTTGTTTTTTCGTATTTTTTTCTAAGTTCATTCTGTGTTTTTTTAATCAGTTCATACCATGCCTGATAGCCATCTTTTACAGGAAACTGTTTTTCTATAATTCCTGCTTTTCGGTGAATAATCAAGTTGAGTGCATATGCAAGCAGTGTTCTTCCAATGTCTGTTGTGTATAATTCAGTGCAGCATTTTTGTTCTGCAGAAATTCTTTGTCCAGCAAGCCACAATTCTTCTTCGTGCGACAATGGCTGTTTTTCGCTCACAAACATGCTTAAATCTGCATTTACCCGCATGAATCTTGCTAACGAATGTTATTTATTAACTTTTTGCAAAGCTATCTCAATAGTGCTAACCCTGACTTCCTTGCCTTCAGTATTCTGGAACTTTTCAGAATTTATGTTTATGTGCTTTACAACCACAACCCCTTCAAGAAATCGTTTTGTTGAAACCTCTGCAATATCAACTGCGCGTGAAATAAATTTGCCACGCGCTTTGACCATAACTTCACTTGCGTTTTTTGTCGTAAACTGCATGACAACACCTGTGACATAGTTCATGAACGGCTTTGTTCCAACAAAGATAGAATTTTCTTCAGCCATCTCTTGCCTTTTTATACAGTTTCTCTTGTTTTCATTAATCTTGTGACGTAACCAGCAACTGTGTTGCGTATTTTTTTGCTTGGATTGCTCATAAAGCTTTCAGTTATTTTTTTGTTTTCTTCAAATGTTTGCTTAAGCACGTTCTGGTGCTTGTTGAACAACTGAAACGCCAGCCTTTTGACCATTTGTGTTTTAATTCTTCCCATGCAGGTTTTAAGCAAGAGGCTGTTTATAAAGCTTACTTATTTATTATTGC
>JACQMU010000040.1 GCA_016203425.1 Candidatus Woesearchaeota archaeon | reverse complement strand
TCGTATAAGAATGACATGAAAAAAAGAGGATACTTTATTGCAGCAGGTTATCTTTTGTTAATTACAGGGATAGTTCTTCTTTTTGAGGACCCAACAATTACTGGGGCATCAGTTATTATTCCTAAATCAATTGGAAGTAGCTTTCTCGTAGGCTTGATGATGCTTTTTGTTGGAGCGGTCTTGCTTGTACTTGAAGAAGACCTTGAAGCTCTACTGGTTGGCCAAGTAAGAGGACATAATCCTGTTACAGGACATACTTCTGTGAGTAAGTTGTACAATAAAGTTACGAGTGAGAATATTGATGAAGTTTTTCAATTAAGTTTGGAAAAACATGGGTATGGTGAAGGAATATACGGTGGAAAAGCTGTGGTCTATATGGATTATGAGGGTGCGTATCACACAATTTTTTTGACTGAAACAGTTGATACTCATCACCGACACGCTGCTGCTACTGTTGCGCGCATTGTAGAGAAATCAATACGGAAAGAACATCCAAAAGAGTTTAAAGATTTTCACAGAAAGACAGGAATGCTCTACGGGGGAGATCCTAATAAATCATGTGAACTACTCGAGAAATGTGGTGGTTTTGAATTACAGTATGATAAAATTAATGGTAAAATTATTGGTGTCCAGCAAGATTCTTGGCTTACAAAGGAACAAAGAAGATGCGGGCGAGTTCTTCCAAAAGAAGTACAAGAAGCCATGATTCTTGAACTTTTGGGCAGAATAGACCAAAATTATCTTTCTGAAGATCTCAAAAATTTAGAAGAAAAAGTGCTTTCACGCCTTTATTCTTGACAGCTTGAGCGGGAATCTTTTTGCTGTTGTAAATATTCCTCTCTGGAAGTTATTGGTGAAATTGTTTGGTAAAAGTCTTTAACTTCTGTTCTTAATTCTTCTGCCACTTCTGCAAGTTCTTTACTGTATTGAAGAAAGTATCGTCTACGCCTATTAACACCAGTTTTGCCACATTGCTCTGCATCAAATGACTTGAGTTTTTCAGCAAAACGAAGAATTCCTTCATTGTGCTCACCACTTTTTAAAAGACTGGGAATATCATTTGCTGCGTAAGCAGAGAACCATGGCCATGACACTTCATTGAGTGTAGGCATATAACGTTCATCAAATGCATTCACGATATTTGCAATATGCGCCAGTTTTTCAGCTTCTTCTAATCTTAAGAAATTAACTTCACCCACACTAAAATCCACATAAGCAAATGTTTGTTCTAAACCAAAATAAAGACCAATTCCCCCTGGATTAATAAATGTCATTGCTTCAGGATCCAGTTTAACTTTATTGTCCTTCAATACCTGCACATCATCACCATCAACAACAAAGACACCAAACTCGTGGGTGTGACCAAACAACCCAATTTTTGCGCCAGCATAATTTCTTTTAATAAACTGTGCTTCTCGCTGAAAATCAGCAGTCGTTTTCAAACGTAAACCTGGTTGTTCTGTGCTTGAGTGAAAAAGCAAAACGCCGTTCAACTTAATAATTTCTGGCAATTGAGAAACATATGTACTGTTTTCAGGTTGAATTTTACTTGACTTGTTCTCAAGATCTGAAACATTTTCCTCATGATTGCCTTTAACACAATAAAGAGCATGTTTTTTAACTGCAGAGATACAACGATTATCAGAAAAGTTTTGGCCGTCATTAACAATGTCGCCCAAGCACAGATACCCATCATTTTTCATATTCTTTGTCGCCCTAAAAAATCTATCAAGCGAGAGAAAGTTGCCTTGAATATCAGAAAACAAAACATAACGCCCCTCTAATACGTCCGGCGTTAGTTTTTCTTCATCAACATTTTCCATTTAGACAACACCAATTATTTGTTTTCCTTCTTTTGCGGAATTATAAAGCGTAAAAAAATCATTTGTCAATGCCAGTGGTTTTCCTGTGACTTTAATAAAATATTCACGTAAAACTCTAAGAGGTAATTCCAAGGCAGCATTTATTCTTCCAGGTACAACAACACGTGCTTGTTTGCCAGAAATCTTTCGTAATATAGGGGTAATAATTCCATTGACTGCACGCACTGCTTCGTCGATTGTACTTGCCATATATATTGCTTGTTGGCAAGGACCGATACATCCCATTATCATTTCTCGCACATATTTGTTCACATCGTCGTATTTTACTACTAATTCAAGTACTTTTGTTGGCAAAGGATATTTGTCGATCATGTCCTGCGCAGTGTATGTTTCTTTGTTTTCCCTTTCTTTTTGTTCAAGTTCTGCGCGCAATTCCTCAGGAAGAATGCTGCAAACATTTTCTGTAAGGTCAACAAATTTTGTTGGGTAGTTTGCATCAATCCATTTAACATATTTTCCTGTTTTTCTTCCTCTTTTGACGCCTGCAAATTCAAGTTGGCTTGCAAAATAATGATTTCCCAATGATATTTCTTCGCCACGCTCGTGCAAAGCAACATCCTCTCGAAACTCAAGGGGGGCAAGATCTTCTACCACGAAAAGTGTCCAATCTCCTCTGCTTATTCTCCCAAAAAGAGCTTCAACTGGGTCGTAAAAGCAGTGCGCAAAACCAGCCATCTTGTAAGGAGTCATTTTTGAAGGAATCAAACCATACTGGAATTTAAAACCCCATTTGTCAAAATTTTGCCATCGTTTGTTGTCATCAACCCATTTTATTAACCCTTTCACCCAATGCTCAAGCTCTAAATGCTGTTTGAGTGTCATAACTGTTTCTGTTCTTTGTTCAAGTTTTTCTTCTAACCTTTGCTCTAACTCTAAGCGAGGTTCTAACCTTTGATTAATATTCATTCCAAAATGCATTTTTTTACCTCACTTTGCTTTGCTGGATCTTCTTTGCAGTTTTGTCAAATGCATTAATTAATGCGTCAATAGTTCTTCCTGCATTTCTTGCTTTTCTTTCTGTTAATTTTGGATTGTCGCCTTCAAAAATTCCATTGCTTAGCAAAACAGTTGCTGGATGCTCTCCTTTTTTTAGCTTATCCCAACATCTAATGTAAGCGTTATCTCCAAATATTTCTATAAATCCTTCGTGTCTATAGCTACCTGAAGAAAAACCAAACGTAATGCTGTGTGATTCTTCAACCCCTTGTTCTAAAGTTGGCGCGTTTTCTGAAATGTCATACGTAACTGCTAATAGTGCAGAACCTTTTTTTGTTTTAATATATGCTGAACTTTCTTTACTGTACATTATTTTATCAGATTCTACTTCATTAACTGCTTCTCTGCGAGGAATTCTCTCGGGGGGCAAACTACCTGCATCACTTGTTTTAACAGTATATCCTCTAAGTTCCATTCTTTCTTTGAAATAATCAAGCCAGTTTGTTGCCATTTTTCACTCCTTCAAAAACCTCTCTCCTGAATTGTTTTCAATGCCGTGCCAGAATGCTTTCAAAGCATCTTTGCATTTGTCGCACAAATCTTGTGTTGATGCCTGCCAGTACATGACACAGTCTTTTGGTTGTTTGTATTCTGGAACAGTGACTGTTTCGTGATGGAGCTGGTAACCGAACAAGTGCGCTGCTTCATGCTTGGTAATGTTACGCAAAAAATTTAGTGAGTTTTGTCGTCCATGAGGAAGTGCCAGCAATAATGTTCCCCGCGAAAAACGGCCTTCACCCCAATCCTGATCGCTTGCAGTGAAATAATTTGGAGTAAGAACAACGCTTGCAAAATCTCTTCCCCCACACGCAATTATGCTCTGAGTAAGTACGTCAGTATCAATTCTTCCATCGCTTTTGGTTGCGTATCTGATTAACCTGTTAGCTTGTGCATCAACGCCAACGTCAACAATGCTGAAATCAAGCCCAATGTCGTTGAGCAAATCTTGAATGCCGCGCGCAACAGGGTCAACAACTGCTTCGTTGACGCCATCAGCCCTTGCAATTCTAACTTGCCTGCCAAAAATCCAGTTTGCACTATTATACTGTCTTGCCAATGGATCTTGGTCCAAATAATCATTGAGTGCTTTTTGGTAAAAGTGGCGCAACCACGCATCTTTTCGCACTGTTTGTTGCTGCGCCATTATTTTTTCTCACTGCCAAAATGTTTTGTTAAAGCTTCTGGCGTAATAACAATTAATGAAAATTTCTTGTCAGCATACTTTTTGTTCCACTCATCAATATTATCACGCCAGTCGTGCAGTGCACCGTAGACGGTCACAGACGCTGGATCATTTGTTTTTGCAATAAGTTCTAACAAGTAGTCCTCACGCACTTTAAATATACCATCCTCGCCGTCAAGCATCGCAACCAACAATTGAAGTTCTTTTTCTGTTGGCTTTGTTCTTATTTTTCCTTCATCTTCTAAACGGCCAACTGCACCATCTATGTACCACGAATTTTGCTCGCAATCCCGAGCATATTTTTGCGCATCTTTCTTTTGTTCAATAACTGCAAGATAATGCTTTATTTCTGAAGCAAGAATGCTCTGGTAGCGTTCTGCATCTGAAGGGTCAGCTGCAGGTGTATTCTGCGACATCAACAGTTTTTTTTCTAAATCACAAATTTTCTGCTCAGTTTCACTTATTGTTAGATTTGCCTCTTCATGCCTTTTTTGCCTTTCATCTTTAGCGAAGGTTGGGCATTCTACCATCTGCCCTTCCTGATAAACTACCTTCAAATTTTGATGCTCTATCAAATAAGTAAGTATTGCGTAAATGTCTTTCTGCACGTCAACAACTTTCTGCTTGTCTTCACGGCTTACTTCTGCCATTGCTGCATGTGCCTGCCTGACGTGGACAAGACGGTACTTTGCATCTGGTGTTTCGTATTTTTCAACACACAGAGCTTTCGGAATATTTGTTGGAAATTCTGTTACAACTGTGTTAGCAGGGGTTTTTTGTTCGAGAGCTCTGCTTGCATAACTACCGACTCCAAAGAAAGCTATGCCTTCAAGAACACCAATTCCAACATCTCTCCTTGAAACAGGCTTTCCAGCTAATGCTTCTTTTAATGCTTTAAACGGCTTGTACATCATTATTCCTCTGTTTTTGAACACACTTTTCTAATTAACAGGCTTTATAAACATTGTGGAATTGACTACTTGATGGTGGTTAAAAAGAAAGGTTTTTATAGTTCGGCACGTAAATTGCATCTATGCCATATGAACGTACAGAATTATCAGAACGATTGTTGGAACACATAAAAAAGTATGTGAAGTACGAAGACCCAAAAGACCCCAGATGCGATGCAGAAATACAACTTTTTGTGCACAAACTTGGCTATGAATGGGTGACAATGACAGACATTGTGGTAGCACGAATGGAATTAAACATTCTTCCTTACCAACAAAGAAAGTGGGGTGGAGAGTATTATTTCAAAGGAAAAGTTTAAATAGTAAGATGCATCTTACTTGGTATGAGAACATGGAAATGGCAATAACAACAATGAGTTCAAAAGGACAAATTGTTATTCCTTCTGAATTCAGAGAAGATATTGGTGAAGGAGATAAGCTAATCATAATCAAAAACAACCACCAACTAATCCTTAAGAAAGCTACTCAATTGGAAAAGCAGTTCAAAGAAGACGTGGAATTTGCACGACGTACTGAAGAAGCATTAAAACGATATGAAAAAGGCCAATTTAAAAGCATGGACTTTGATGATTTCATTACTGAAATGAAAAAATGGTAACTACTGAGTTTGATGCTTATTTTCAGAGGATTTTCTTAAAGATTAAGGACGCTGCTCTGAAAGAGAAAATAATAACACAAATAATGAAATTAAAAGAAAATCCTGAACTGGGAAAACCTATGCGATACACACGAAAAGGAACCAGAGAACTTTACAT
>JACQMU010000047.1 GCA_016203425.1 Candidatus Woesearchaeota archaeon | reverse complement strand
TTAGTAGATATTTCTCTTCTTATTATACTTTGTGGTGGTTTTTCCGAAAAGTTTCCGGTTGTGGCGTAAAGTTTACGGTGGTGACGTAAAGTTTACGGCAAAAAGGTATTTTGGCGGAAAGTTTCCGGCTGAGCCGGAAGAAATTAAAATACTCGTGCATACGCAACATTTTCTTTAGCTTTCTCTTTTGTTGCGCCCAAATAAAGTTCTAATTCTCCATTTAAAATTCGTTGATGCCATTCAGGCCAAGAATTAAATGCTGTTCTGAAATGTTCGTCTTCAAGAGCAACATCAATTAATTTTCTTTTTGAGATTTTTGCTTCTTTTGCAAACTTCTTTACAACATCATGACCAACACCGTATTTTGGGTGAATGTAACAATGCGCACGTGTAATTGCAGTCATTGCTTCAGTAGGGCGTTCACGTACAGAAACAAGATTCTCACGCATGCGTCCATCATTCACTGAAAGCTCATCAAGCGCCTTGCTCAAACGACAATAACTCTCATACATTCTTGTCATCATCAATTGAGGTTCATACCTTGCCTGAACAGAATTACACAAATCACGCTGCAAATTTGTTTCCAACAAACCATTGACAATTGTAAAACTGCTTTCAACCACACGAGCTTTGCCTTTAATATTCTCATAATTCACAGGATTGTTTTTACCGGCATCTGCACTTGAACCACCAAGACGCGCAGCAGCATCAAGCGAGGTAACTTCACCAATTGCAGATGAATAAAGAATGCGCATATCATTAGCAAAGTTAGCACTAACACCCATTAATGTTGAAATGTTTGCCGCCACATCAACTATTCTTTCTTTTGCAACAATTTGTGTTGCCGCAGGATCAGCTTTAAGACCGAGCTTTTCTAAAACGCAGTTTTCAAAATCACGTGCTTTACCTTTGCCAATAACAACTTCAATACTGGCACCAGCACCAACAATTCCACTAATCTTGCCTAACAAACCATCAAAAGCATTGTCGCACTTTTGCGTGCGTTCTGCAATGCGTTTTGCGTAACTTGCAATCATACTGCCAAATGTTATTGGAGAAGTATCTTGCAAGTGAGTTCTGCCGACTTGCAAAAGGTCGATATGTTGTTCAGCTAAATCACAAAGTTTGCTAACAACCTCTTTTACTTTAGGACGAATAACTTCAGTCCAAGCTTTTTTGAGGAGGTAAGAACGTGCAGTATCAACAATATCATACGATGTTGTGCCAGGATGCAACAATGCTTTAGTTTCGGGGCTCACAAATCGCCCAATCTCTTCAATAACAGCCAACTGGTCATGCTTTGTAACTTTTTCTTCAAGCAAAGCCATGTTAAGAGGACTAATCTTCTCCAATGCAACAGAAACCTCGTCAACATGCTTCTGTTGTGCCTGACCAAATTCCTTGCGCGTCTCAAGCAACACTTTTTGCACAAACGCAAAACAGCGCCATTCAGCCTCGGCGCTTAAGTAATGCGAGAGTTTTTTTGTCGTCTTCCAATATTTTGCGTCATCAGGATTAATACACTTAAGATGCTCTTCAGCAAGCAAACGTTCAATATTATTCATTCCTGAAATGAGGTCAAGTTTGTCAGCCATTTTCACAACACAGAAGTTTTAATGTCATCATGACACTTGCAAGGAACATCAGCAATTTTAGGAATGACGTCCAGCAACAATTTTTTAACATTTTCAGCGTTCTTTTTCATTGTTGAGAGCACCATGTCTAATGTTACAGGAGTTTCTGACTCATGCCAGCAATCATAATCAGTGCTCATAGCAATTGCAGCATAACAAACGCCTGCTTCTCTGGCAAGAACAACTTCAGGAACAGTTGTCATATTGATAACATCACCGCCAAGCAAACGAAACATGTGAGACTCAGCTTTGGTCGAGAAACGAGGGCCTTCAATTGTGACGACAGTTCCTTTGGAGTGGTGAGGCAGTTTTAATGCAGTCGCGCTATCTGACAACAATTTTCTTAAATTTGGACAAAACGGCTCAGCCATTGGAATATGGCAAATCTGGCTGCCTTCATAGAATGTTGATGAACGTTTTGTTGTTCTGTCAATAAACTGGTCAGGAAAAACAAAGTCACCAGGAGCAATATGCTTTTGCAACGAACCAACAGCAGTCGGAGCAAGAATGTGTGTGACACCAAGTTCTTTCATCGCCCAAATATTTGCACGATAATTAACCAAAGAAGGCGCAATTTTGTGGTTGTCACCATGACGAGAAATCAAAACAACAGGAATGCTTTTGAACGTTCCAACAGTGATGAGGTCAGATGTTGCACCATAAGGCGTGTGCTGCTTTATTTTAACAACATTTTCAAGAATGTCCGGAGCACCAACACCACTACCACCAATAATTCCGATTTTGAGCATGTTATCAGCGATTTGCATCGTGTTTAAAAAAGTTTTGGAAAATAATTCGTTAGGTTTAAAAACTCACCACCAACTGTCTGATAAATGCCTGGAAATAAAGATGAAGTGCACATAAAGATTCTTGATACAAATATATGGCTTGCAGACCCTGAAAAAGCACTGTCGGTTTTTCACCCAAAGAATGAATATACAACAACATATATTCTTATTCCAGGGATTGTTCTTGAGGAATCAGATGACTTCAAATCACACCAAGGCGAAGTAGGCTATAATTCGCGCCGTACAGGCAGAATGTTACGACAGCTTCTAAGAAATTCACCAGAAAGCTCATACCTACAAGGAATTAAAATTGCGCCCAATTATTTTATAAGAATAGTTACTGGTTTTGAAGATGAAATATCAGACTACTTCACCAAAGCAGAAGCAGAAGTCAGAACAGTTTTTAGATCTCCAGAACGTGGAAAAGTAAAGATGGATAACATAATTCTTGCATACGCATTAGCTTATGAGCGTTTCGCCAAAGCGCAAAAGAAACAAAAGTGGGAAATAGAATTAGTAACTCAAGATAATTATTTAATTGTTAAAGCAAGTGCATTTGGAATAACCGCAAATGAATGGGAAGCAATACGCGTGCTAAAAAGCGGGGTTGATTTCTACAAAGGGTATTCAGATATAACAACACTAAAACCTGAAGGTTACAATAGAATATATTCAGCAGTTATGGATAAGAAAAGTGTTAACTTTTCACTAGATGATATTTGTGTTGCATCTTGCTTTCCAAATCAATTTTTCAGAGTCGTCAACCCAGAGAATACATTAGAATCTTTGCTTGGAAGAAATGACCCTTTTGATGACAATGTTTATTTCTTTGCAGTTTGCGAATGGGCTGAGAACGAACAACAAACAATTCATCCAGTTTATCAGAACAAATATCCTGTTAAAGGAATTCAACCACGTAATTATCAACAAGCATTTGCTTTAGAAGCATTACTTGATGAACGCATAAAATTAGTTACATTAATTGGGCGTGCAGGAACTGGAAAAACTCTTCTAACACTGGCTGCAAGTTTTCATCAATTAGATATGGACCAAAAATTACGTCTTTTAATAACAAAACCAATAGTTCCTGTAGGCAATACACTGGGCTTTTTGCCGGGTACTTCAGATGAAAAATTAGCTCCGTGGATGCAGTGTATTTTTGATAATGCAATGCTTTTCAAAGAGGGACAGTACATGCAAGAGTATATACGAACAGGACAAATAACTCTTCAACCACTTGAACATGTGCGTGGCAGAAGTATTCATAAAGGTTTGTACATTCTTGAAGAAGCACAGAATTTAATTCCGAAAGAAGCAAAAACAGTCATTACCCGAGAGGCAGACACATCAAGAATAATTCTTCTTGGAGATACTGAACAGATAGACCACCCACACCTTAATGAGCACACAAATGGCCTTCTTTATGCAAGCGAGCGCATGAAAGCAAGTAAACTTTCCGCAACAGTATATCTGACTAAAGGAGAACGCGGACAATTAGCTGCTGAAGCAGCAGAATTATTGTAATCACTTCTTCAGCCTTTCCTTCACAGCCTTTTCAGAAATAATTGCGGAGTTGCCAGTAGGATCTTCAATAATTATTTTTATCTTTTCCTCACCCCAGAGAATGTTCTGGATTTTTTTCAACAAATTCTTGGCTTTCTTTTTTGTATCTTCATCCTCTTCAGTATCACGAATCATTTCAACCTGCTCCTTTATTTTTGTCAGGACACCCTCAATATTTGTAATGTAGCCCTCAGAACCCGGGCCAGGCTCAATACTGCCAACATGAGGAATTTTAACAACAGCATCAGCACTCTTCACAACACGAACAGCCAAATCATCTTTATTTGCAACTTCAAAAGTAAACCTGCACGGCTCTTTCTGCTCAGCAGCCTCAATATCCGCCTTGCGATACTTGCACGACTCACACGACATGCTGAATAAAAACATCTTTCCAAAAAAAGGAACATCAGACTCTGTCTCTGACAAAATTAATGTTTTATTCTTACAAACAGGACAGGGCTGACCTTTGAGAACATTTTCTGTTTCTTTCGCCATAGCCCGCAATTAACAGAAGAAGGTATAAAAAGATTTTGATTTAGATAAAAAAAAATAAACAAAGAATAAGAATATTTTATTATGTCCTAGTATTCTGTTGACTATTGTGAGTAAGTGATGAGTAGATCCTTTTTGATCACTAATTACAGTTTTCTTA
>JACQMU010000037.1 GCA_016203425.1 Candidatus Woesearchaeota archaeon | reverse complement strand
CGAAAGGTTTTTGAACCCAGACACCCTTTCGGGTACTGCTTGTCAAGCAGCCGGCATACCTGATTAGCCAACGCCGGCACATTTTTTCTTTTTTATTTGTTATTAATATGTGTTGCGCACAAAAAACCGGAAATCTTACGCCACCACCGAAAAGTTTACGCACCAACCGGAAGATTTTCGGGTAAACATATTTTTGGCGCAAAGTTTCCGGTTCAGCCGGAAGAATAATTTTGACTCGACGATAAAAATTATTAATGCGACAATCAGGAATTATATTCTCCACACAACAAATGTTTTTAAACCGTTCACGAAGAAAACTCTTATTCTCATCAAGGAGGAACAAACATGGCAGAAACACCAACACAGACAGACAAATTCAATGAAGGAAGACTCATAGCAGGCATAGGACTGCAATATTCAATCCTACAAAACGGAGTACTGCCAGAACAAACACTCGAAGAACGCGCAATATTTGTCAAAGGAATGCTACAAGGACTCATTGAAAACAAAAAATGGCAACAAGCACTCGGACTTCTATACCAAAAAGACGGGCCACTTAAATTTTTGCTTGACAAAACACAAAACGAATCACTCACACCAGCAATAATTGAAGCAGCAAAAAACGAAACAAAAGGATACAGCTTACAAGGGAGCTGGTACGGCGGCACTGAAATTGCAAGCCTTGTCAGCACACACTGGAAACCAGAAGACGTATTCACACTACTAACAGAAACACCACTAAGTAAAGAAGACAGAGAAAATCTATTCAACATAAACCACCGCAAATTTACAGAACAACAAAAACAACAATATCACAACGAAAACGGAGAAAGAGAACTTGCAGCAGGAAAATACGACGAAGCCTGCCAACATTTTGACAAAACAGGAAATTATGTACGCATAAGCCAAATACAAAAACAATTAGAACAAAATTTAACACAACAAAACTTCCGCACAACACTCCACTTAGCAGAAAGATACACTATAGACAATGAATTAGTCAAAAGAATAGTCCGCACAGCATTAGACAAGTTCCCAGAAGAAATTGATGAATATGACAAAGAACAAATTTACAGACTTTACCCAGACAAAATTCAACTAAAACCCGAAGAAGCAAAAAAGCTCAAAAAAAACCATGCACAACGACTATCAAGCTGGGACATTGAAAGAGACAAACCAGACGATGAAACAAAACTCTACTGGGCACAAGCACACACAACACCCAAAACATACAACGACAATGACAGTATACTTGCTTACGAAATCATGGCAGAACAAAAATATGAAGGGCCAGAAAGATGGACTGCACTAATCACAAACACACAACACGCAATAAAAAACTACAAATGGCAAGACTTCGCGGAAACAACAAAATATGAAGACGTACTCAAAATACAGAGCCAACTAACACTTGAAGAACGCGCATGGACAGCACTAATCTATGACGACAAAGAAAACATGCGAAAGTACAGCAAACAAATAGCAAGAGAAGCAACAAAACAAAAAAACATTAAACTAACACAACAAGCATACAAACTATGGGTGATAGGAAACGGCGACCAAAACGATGCTTATGTTACCACACTCAGACAAGAATTGTTAGAACATGATTTACAAGAAATAAAAGAAAAAGGATACGGCGGAATAGGAGACTGGCTTGAACGCAACGACAAAGTAGGACACATAGAAATATCTGCCACAGCATTCCCCCTGAATTTAGAACGCGCATACGAACTCGCAAAATATGCTGATGAACAAGCACTCATAAAAGAAGCAGCAAAACGCATTGTTGCAGACTCACCAGAAGACGCGCTTTGCAAACACAACAAAGACCCACTCATACGAGAATTAGCAATTGATGCATTGACAACAAAATACAATGTTGACAAAACAAGACTAACAGAACTTGTTAAAAACCACGAACATGAACTGCGCTGAACAACAATAGCGTTATAGATAACTGCGCAGTTTATAGCACATTAGGCGCAGTTATCAATCTACTGAACTGCGTAAAAACTATATGCTATAACCAACGTAGTTCAATATAACAAGATTTTTCTAAAGCTCTGTAGGAACTTTTGTTCCTAATTTCAGGAACTTTGTTTCCATAAACTTTATAAATAAATGGAACTTTTACTCCTATTGTGCAAAACTTTTAGTACAAAATGACATCAATACAACTCCACAAAGAACAAATAAAAGAACACGTGCAAGAAATAAATGACGCGATAGCAATAGGGATTGAAAAAAGACCTGTCACTCTCGGATTACACACATCCGCCTGCTCAATATCCCTGCTGGAAACATACCTCCACAAGCTCGGAAAGATAAGCATAGGTGCCGTAATCAAACACGAATGGTTCAAGCCACCGAAACCAGAACAGAAACTCGCGCCATTAGCAGAAAGAAAAATAGAAGCAGAATTTCCCTTCAAGCAAGAACTTTTCTCGTTAATGTATACTATAGAAGAACACAGAAACAAACTAATTTATGGAAAACCAACAAACGCTGCACTAATTGCGGAATTTAATTCTTTCCAGAAATTACATGATATAATAAAAGAAAAACTTAAAGATTTAGGAGAAGAAATTGAATAAACAAACACAGATG
>JACQMU010000036.1 GCA_016203425.1 Candidatus Woesearchaeota archaeon | reverse complement strand
TTTTTACACGACCTTGTTGCAGGCAGACCAGTTTTTTCACACCCACTACGTCATGGAGGACTAAGATTAAGATACGGAAGATGCAGAACATCAGGATTTTCATCATGCTGCATTCACCCAGCATCAATGTACATAGTCAATAGCTATTTAGCAACAGGCACGCAACTCAAGATTGAAAGGCCCAGCAAAGGAAGCGCAATCACTGCATCAGACATGATTGAAGGGCCAGTTGTCAAACTCAAAGACGGAAGTGTAATAATTCTTGACACACTACAAAAAGCAAAAGACAATATAGAACTTACAAGTGAAATACTATACTTCGGAGACTTTTTAGTAAGCTATGGGGACTTTTTCAACAGAGCACACACACTAGTCCCAGCAGGATACTGCGAAGAATGGTGGGCACGAGAACTTGAAAAAAAAATAACTGAAAAACAAACAATCATTCCAAACATATTACCAGAACAATTATACTCTAAGACAGAAATACTTGAACAAGAGCTGTCTTCTCGTAATAATCAAAAGACACCATTAGATGCTCAAAAACCAGTGTCTTTTGATATACAAGAGTTCATCAACAAACCAATACAAACACCAATAACAACAGAACAAGCACTCCAATTATCAAAAACATTTGAAGTTCCGCTGCACCCAAAATACACATACCACTGGCTTGCAATAACACAAGAAAACCTAATCACACTTGTTAACTGGCTGTCAACAGCACAATGGAATGAAAACAAACAATTACAACTTGATATTCAACAAGAACCAAAACGACTCATAGAACTAATTGCGCTTCCACACACAATCGTTCAACAGAAAGCAATAATTGAAAACAATCATGCAACAGCAATTCTCACAACTACAGGACTCACTACAAAAACAAAAGAAGAAGCACTCAACATAATACAAACACAAAAAGACAAACCAATACTTGACATTTTAAAAGAGCTCTCAGGCGTAACAATCCGCGACAAAGGAGGAACATTCATCGGCGCACGCATGGGCAGGCCAGAAAAAGCAAAAATGCGCAAACTCACAGGCAGCCCACACGTGATTTTTCCAGTCGGCGACGAAGGCGGCAAGTACAGATGCTTCCAAAGCGCACTTGAAAAAGGAAAAGTAGTGGCAGACTTTCCAAACTATCTTTGCCCCACCTGCAAAAAAGAAACAGTATTTCCATCATGCGAAAACTGCAACACACCAACAATAAAACAACACTACTGTAAACGCTGCGGCTGGATAGAACAACAAACCTGCCAACAACACGGCACAACAACAACCCATTTAGAAAGAGAAATAGACATACAAAAAATTTTCACCAACACAATCAAAAAACTCAACATGAGAACATATCCAGACCTAATAAAAGGCGTTAGAGGCACATCAAACAAAGAACACATCCCAGAACACCTCGCAAAAGGAATTCTCAGGGCAAAATACGACATTTACGTCAACAAAGACGGCACCACAAGATACGACATGACACAGCTCCCAATCACTCACTTCAAACCAAAAGAAATAGGAACCAACATTGAAAAATTAGAACAATTAGGCTACAAAACAGACATACACGGACAACCATTAACAGAAGAAAACCAAATATTAGAACTAAAACCACAAGACATCATTCTCCCAGGATATGACCAATTCACTGAAGAAAGCGCCAATAAAATAATATTCAGAGTATCACGATTCATTGACGACCTTTTAGTAACCGTCTACAACCAAGAACCATTCTACAACTTCAAAACAGAACAAGACAGTATAGGACACTTAGTAGTATGCCTTGCACCACACACATCAGCAGCAATCACTGGCAGAATAATCGGCTACAGCAAAACACAAGGATTTTTTGCGCACCCTCTCCTTCACGCAGCAACAAGGCGGGACTGCGATGGCGACGAAGCATGCATTATCCTGCTTATGGATGCATTCCTGAATTTTTCAAGACAATATCTGCCAAACACAAGAGGGGCAACAATGGACGCACCACTTGTTCTAACAACACTACTCACGCCAGCAGAAGTAGACGACATGGCATTTGATTTAGACATCCCGTGGAATTATCCATTAGAATTATACGAAGCAGCACTCACCTACAAAATGCCGTGGGAAGTCAAAATAAAACAGCTCAAAAGCACACTTAACACACCACAACAATACGAAGGCACAGGATTCACCCACGACATCACAGACATGAATGATGTTGTACGATGCTCAGCATACAAAATGATTCCAAGCATGGAAGACAAACTCAAAGGACAAATGGACATTGCAGAAAAACTACGCGCAGTGGACACACCAGACGTGGCACGCCTCATCATAGAAAAACATTTCATCAAAGACACAAAAGGAAACCTAAGAAAGTTCTCAGAACAACAATTCAGATGCGTCAACTGCAACGAAAAATACAGAAGACCACCACTAGTCGGACAATGCACCAAATGCAAAGGAAAAATAATATTTACAATCGCAGAGGGAAGTGTACTAAAATATCTACAACCAACAATAAGCCTTGCAAAAAAATACTCACTATCAGCATATCTCCAACAAACATTAGACCTGTTACAACAACACGTAGAAAGCGTATTCGGCAAAGACAAAGAAAAACAAACAGGGCTTGGCGCGTGGTTCGGATGAAATGTTTATTTTTTCCCCCCCAAAAAAAACATTTTTATACCCCAAAATATTTAATCACGTATGCGCATAAGAACAATAATAATTCTTTTGGTAATAC
>JACQMU010000004.1 GCA_016203425.1 Candidatus Woesearchaeota archaeon | reverse complement strand
TGAAAAAAATATTTCTTTTAATAATCTTGTTGTTGTTATTATTGGGCTGTTCCAACAACAGGCCAAAAATAAAAGATGATGTTTTCAGCAGAAATAATTTGTTGGCCCCTGTTGACGGCTTTTTGGCAACTGAAGATGGCAAAAAGATTGCGTATTCTTTTTTTGAAAAGCCAGAAAGCAAGTTTGGAATCGTGCTTGTGCACATGCTTGACCGTACGCGCCATGACTTTGATGATTTTGCAAAAACATTACAGGCTGCTGGTTATTCTGTTATTTCAATTGACATGCGCGGTCATGGCGAAAGCACTCCTAAGTGGCGGTGGCGTGCGTTTTCAGAGCCGGAGTTTAAGACTATAATTTATGATGTTAAGGCTGCAAGCAATTTTCTTGTGTCAAAAAACATCCAGAATGTTATTCTAATTGGTGCAAGCATTGGGGCAAATACTGTTCTTAATTATGGCGGAGCCGACAGGGCAGTGAAAGCAATTGTTTTGTTGTCTCCTGGGCTTGATTATCGTGGCGTTCGCGTGCTTGATGCTGCGAATGAAAATTTTAAGCCGTTGTTTGTTATTGCTTCTGAAGATGATTTGTACGCGTTTACTTCATCCCAAGAAATTATTAAAGCAAGCATGAGCAGCGTTGAGGATGAAAAATATTACGAGGATGCTGGCCACGGCACTGACATGTTCAAAAAAGAGCGTGTTGATTTGGAAATTATCAGCTGGTTATTTGAAAACGATTTTAAATGACTATTTCTCAACAAGTATTGGCTCAAACTTTTTTCCTTTTTGCAGCAATTCTTCCAGTGGGACGCATTCGAGAACTGGTGTTATCTCAAGTCCTGCAAGTGCTTTTTTTGCAGCGTTTGTTGCTTCTTTTGAAGGCAGTGTTGATGCAAATCGTATTGTTAATCCTCTGAAGTTTTTGTCAACAACAAGTTGTGCTTCTTTGATAAAGTTTTGTTTGAGCAATTCATCTCTTAATGCTGTTAGGTTTATTTTTGCTCCTTTGATTTTTTGTTCTACAATGCCTGTGAGTTTTTTTTGTGCTTGCAGGTCTTTTATTCTGTTGACATCATAAATTCTTTCAACTCGCAGCCCGCAATGTTGGCAGGTGTCTCTGCTTATGCGTTCATAATTATCTCCTAAGACATATCCTTCGAATAATGTTCCTGCGCCGTCGATTGTCCAGATGGCTGCGTGTCCGCCTTCTTCTGGCTTTGTGAATTCCCATGCTGTTATGAAGTTGTCATCTGTTCTTTTTGCTTTGATTGTTCTTATGATTGTCGAAAGTGGTGCGATGTGGTGAAATCCTGAATCAGGAACACATTCTGGCAGTAAGTCTTCTTTTAGTTCTGATGCTCCGTAAAGGTCAAGGATTGTTGGCTGGACAATGCCTGTGGTGTGTGCTGCTTTTGCAAGGTTTTCTCTGTCTGCAACGGTCATTTTTGTTGCGCCGTTGATGATGAGTGTTTGTACGGGCATTTTTGGCTCGAGTTTTGCAAGTGTTGGGAAGAATCTGTGTTTGAGGTAGTCGTGCATGCCTGCAATTATTTTTGGCTTGAATGTTTTTGCCATGATTGCCAATTGTTCTGTTGGGATTGCTCCTCCTGCCGCTGTGCTTAAATTGAGGTCTGCTGCAATGTCTAATGCAATGTGTGTTGCGTGCCATGCGAGGTGTGGCCCGTAGGGGAACAAATTCATGCCTGTTGTCGTGCCTGTTTTGATGTCGTGCATTTCTTGCAAAAGTTGTGATGCTTGTTCTATAATCTTTTCCAACAGTTTTTTTTGGTGTGTGGTGATAAAAACTAGTGTTGGATTGCCGCTTTCTGTTCCTCCTGAGAAGAATGGCATTTTTGGCTGGTAAAATGTTTTGGCGAGTTCTCGTGCATGTTTTGGTTTGAATAATGCTGTCATTATTAAAACAAGTTTTTCCATTTTGTGTATTTTACCGAGATAATTTTTGTATGCCGAGAATGCTTGTGCAGCATCTGGTGAAACAATAAATGATTGCGGGCTTTTGATGTAGTACTTTTTCTTAAACAATGGCAAGGCTTGTTTGTGCCAGTCTTCAACTGAACGTATTCTTTTCAGATTTGTTGAATGTTCTGCAAAAATGCTTGCGTATGCTGGAACGTGTGGCAGTAAATATTGCACAGTTGCCCTGAAGCGCCGTCTTTGCATTCTTTCTATTGTGCGCCACGATAATTCCATCAGCTCTTTTTTTGTGAAATAGTCCCGCATTTGTTTATCTGTTGTTTTCTATTTATTTAAGCATTACGTTTATAAACCGCAAAAAAAATAATGTAAGATGCTCAAAGACTTTCGCTGCGAATTAAAGGATGTTGCATTTCTTGCTGGCTTGAATGCTCGTTTGCATCATGTTGAAAAATGTCAGCATGATAAAGATGTTATTGACGTTGACCAGTTCACTGACAAACAGATGAGTGTAAATGAATTAGAAAAAGTTGTTGAGCGTGTAAAAAGTGATGGCCTTGTGTTGTTGCCAGCGAGCTTGAATTTTGGGTGTGGTCTTGGTTTTAGGGTGTACTGGCAGCATGGCCGAGAAAAAATGCATGTGGAAGAAGTGTTGTGTTTTAAGGAATCACAATTGCCTGTTGGCTATGATTTTGAGCGTTTGTCCTCAGTATTTCTGAGCCGTGAAAACATTGTTTTGTGCCATATTTTTGGTCTGCCAGAACCAGAAGAAGATCGAAAGATGTATGAGTGAACTAAGCCACTGCAAGTATGTTTTTAACATTAACCTCTGTTAAAGATTCTGCAGGTATTCTTTGGCTGACGTCAAGAAGTTCTATGCCGAGTAGGTTTCCGTCTTTATCTAAGTCTATAATAGTAAAATCGTCTATCTTTTTGTTTTTTGCAAATTCTCCTTTACGAAATTCTATATACATTGCATCTGCTTGTTTATCATACGTTATTTCCATGTTATGTCCACAACGAATGCTGCTAACTATCTATT
>JACQMU010000002.1 GCA_016203425.1 Candidatus Woesearchaeota archaeon | reverse complement strand
TTAACAAAGACAAAAAACAATACTTATTTGTTGCCGTAAAGTATTTAAACGGACATGGATTTATCATTACTGCGTACAGGGTAAAGAAAATAACATGAACGAAAAAATGTTTATTCATTGGGATGCTGAAGGAGATTTTTTAGAAGTTAGATTTGGAAAGCCAACACCATCGTTTTATGATGATTTGGGTAATGATGTTTTCGAACGAAAAGATGAAAAAACTAACCAAGTGAAAGGATATGCGTTCTTTAACGTCATAAAGAAAATGAAAAAAGAACCGCAAGATATTGCAATTAATTTATCTTCATTAAATGAAGCTATGGTTTCAACTTAATCCTGCAAAGATGTTTAAACGCTTTTGTTCTGTGTAGGGTGCACTAAAAACTTGCTTGCTTCCATTGCTATGAATCCTATGCTGGATATTCCGATGATGGCAAGCCATTCTTTGAGTGTTAGTGCTGTTGTGCCAAATATTAATTGTAATGGTTGCCAGTGAAGCACTGTGATTTGTAGCAGTATTGAAAGGCTTATTCCTGTGATTAAAAGTTTGTTGGTTAATGGATTAAGCGCTTTTGCAGAGTGGTGGAATGTCTTGCTGCTGATAACTGCAAACATTTGAAATAACACAAGTGTGGTGAATGCTATTGTTTGCGCTTTTGTTAAGTCAACATCTTTGTATTGTACAAACATTGCAAGCGTGCCTGCACTCATGATGAGCCCAAATAATAATATTGACACCAAGTTTTTTGTGTGGATTGGCTTTTCTTTCGGATTGCGCGGCGGCAGTTTCATTACATCTTCTTCCATCGCTTCAAGCCCAAGCCCTAATGCAGGAAAATCATCTGTCAAAATGCTTATCAACAACAATTGTAGTGGCAGTAGCGGCAAGGGGAAGTTTAGCATGATTGCTGCAAATACTGATATTATTTCGCCTGCGTTGCATGAAAGTAAGTACATTGCTGATTTCAGCATTTTGTCGTAAATGTTTCTTCCTTCTGCAACCGCATTGACGATTGTTGCGAAGTTGTCATCTACAAGGATTGCTTTTGCTGTTTCTTTTGCAACATCTGTGCCTGTGATGCCCATTGCTATGCCTATGTCTGCTTTTTTGAGTGCTGGCGCATCGTTGACGCCGTCTCCCGTCATTGCAACAACGTGCCCTTTTTTTTGCAGTGCATCAACTATTCGTGTTTTTTGTATGGGAAGTGCGCGTGCAACAATGCAAACTTTATCAATCATTGTTTCGAGTTCTTTGTCTGTCAGTTTGTCAACGTCATTTCCAGTAAGTATGATGTCGCCTTTTTTGTACAAGCCTATTTGTTTGGCAACTGCCTCTGCAGTTAGTGCGTGGTCGCCAGTTATCATCATGACTTTTATGCCTGCATCTTCACATTCTTTTATTGCGTGGCTAACCTCATCGCGCGGCGGGTCAATCATGCCTACAAGGCCTACGAATGTGAGGTCTTTTTCAACAGCATCAACACTATACTTCCTGAGTTTTGAAACATCTTTGTATGCAAGCGCAAGAACCCTTAATGCGCTATTGGCGTAACGCGTGTTTGTTGCAAGGATTTTTTGTTTGTCTTTTTGTGTCAGCTTCTTTATTTTGCCGTTTGAAAGCATTGTTGTGCACAAGTGCAGCAATACATCTGGCGCTCCTTTAGTGTATGCTTCTGTTGTTTTTGAATGCGTGTTTTGGCAGATGACGCTCATGCGTTTTCTGTCTGAATCAAACGGCAGTTCTTCAATAATCTTGTAATCTTCGTGAATGTGGTCTTCGTTCAGCCCGCCTTTTTTTCCGAGTACAATGAGCGCGCCTTCTGTAGGGTCGCCAATAATGTCATAACGTCCGTCTTTTTGTGTGAGTTTTGCATTGTTGCAGAGATAGCCTATTTTTAACAGGAGTTCTATTTTTTTGGGCGGTATTGGGCGATTATTGAAGACAAATGTTCCTTTTGGCGTGTAACCAGTGCCTGTCACGCTTATTGTTTTGTTGTCTGCGTAAATGTTTGTAACAGTCATCTGGTTTTTTGTAAGCGTCCCTGTTTTATCTGTGCAAATAATTGTCGTTGCTCCGAGGCTTTCTGCTGCTGAAAGTTTTTTGATGAGCATATTTTTTTTGGCAAGCCTTTTTGCACCCATCGCAAGGCTTACTGTTACAATGATTGGCAATGAGTTTGGTATTGTTGATACTGTTAGTGCAAGAACAAAGATTAGCATGTGAGCAAATGTCTGCGTTCCAGACAGCGTTCCTGTCGTCAATACTGTTATTATAAGAATCACAGTTATTATGCCAATTTGTTGTGCCAGTTGTTTGAACTTTGTTTGTAGTGGTGTTGGCGTATCTGGTGTTTTTTGTATTGTTGCTGCAATCTTGCCCATTTCTGTTTTCATGCTTGTTGCAGTGACAACAGCAATTCCTTTGCCATACGTGACTGTTGTTCCCATGAATGCCATGTTCTCTTGGTCTGCAATTGATGTCCCTATTTTGAAAATGTCTGTAACTTTTCGTGACGGCATTGACTCACCTGTAAGAGATGCTTCGTCAATGTGCAGGCTTGATGCTTCAATTATTCGGCTGTCTGCCGGCACAATGTCCCCTGCTTCGAGAACAAGAATGTCTCCAGGAACAACCTCTATTGCAGGTATTTTTGTTTTGTTTCCGTCGCGCATGACTTTTGCAGTTGGCGCTGAAAGTTTTTCCAGTGCTTCCACTGCTTTTTCTGCGCGGTATTCCTGCACAAATCCAAGAATTGCGTTAAGGAATAGTATTCCTATGATGACTGTCCCTTCAACTGTCTGCCCGACGATAAATGATATGGCTGCTGCAAGTATTAATAACAAAAGAAATGTGTTCTTAAACTGGCTTATGAACAGTTTAATTGCAGTAAACCGTTTTTCTTTGTAAAGAATATTTGGCCCATACTCGAACAGCCTTTTTTGTGCTTCTTCGCTCGCAAGCCCTTTCTTGCTTGTGTTAAGAATGCTGAGTGCTTCTGCAGATGTGACATTATAATAATCTACCATAGTCCCCTCTTTAGAAATAGTGTGAGAAAAACAAGTTAATAAACGTTTCCAAAGGGCAAGGTTTTTATACTTGTATCTACATGTATATTTAATGGAAGACATCCTAATAGATAACAAACCTGTTTGGGTGTCTTCACACGCAATCAAACAAGCAGAAGAACGCAGCATTGCTTTTCCTGACAGAGTTTATGGTGTTTTGAAGACCGGGAAAATGTCGCGTTTCGGAAAGAGCCACATAAAGATTGTAAAGAAATCAAACAAGGGGTCAATTGTTTGTATTGGCGTTGATAATGGTGAAGCTATAATTATTAAAACAATTGAGCGAGGAAACTAAAATGAAATGCCCAGTATGTAAAGGTAACATGAGTGTTGTTAAAGATGTTATGCCGAAAGAAAAAGTTGGTTTTGAAGCGTACAAGTGTGAAAATTGCGGAGAAGAACTTGTCAACATGGCACAACTAAAATCGCTGGCACAGAAATACAGAGAACTTCGCAGAGCAAAAGATGTTAGATTTGCTAAGTGGGGCAATAGTCTTGCCATTCGTATTCCTACAGAGCTTGTTGACGAGCTTGGGATTCATGAAGGTATGCACGCACTTATTCGAAAAGAAAAAGAAGCACTAAAGATAATGCCAGGGTGAGCTGATTAAACAATAATTAATGCCCTGCAAGACAATATCTTCTGTTTTATTTTGTTTCTTCTACTTTGAACGCTTCATTTTTTGAGACTAGTTCTGAATTTTCTGTTCTAAAATTATCATCTGAGGCGATAGTCAAAAGTAAGACTATTTCATTAAGACATTCATACCGTAATGTCACTTCATCTGGATTGTTTTGTGATACTTGTGCATTTCTGTAAATATCTGGTTCTTCATTAGGGGTTGGAACTCGTGTTTTGTACGCAAAAATGTATTCTTGCAATCCTTCCTCTGATTTAGGAACGTATGCAAACCTATCAATAGGCAAATATATTTTTCTTCCAAACAATTTTGACGCTCCACCAAATTGAAAATTCATTTTCAGTCCAACTCCAAATTCTTGAATCTTTTTTCAATATCATCTAATGTTTCTTTTTGTGTTTGTGTTAGTCCTTCTTCTGTTTTTGCTTCTTTTGCGTCATCTAATTCAAGGTTCTTGAAACGTTGTATTAGACTTCTGCCATAACTATCATTGTATGCTTCTGGCACAACATCGTCAAGTGTTGTTAGTTCTACTTTCTTTTCTTCTTGTGGTAATTGTGATGGAACAATAAACCCATATTCAGGAATAAATATTGGTGTTTCTCTTTGTGGTCTGAAGTCTTTTACTCCTTCTCGTAATAATTTGTAAAGTTCAAAACCTGCTGGAGCAAGCCCGATGACTAATCTTGCTGGAAAAACTGCAGGGTGAAGGCCATCCAAAAGAACCGGTCCCATCACACCATTAACTCCACAATTTCCAACTATATTTAAGGCAGTATAAAGATCCGTATTTGGCCCGCCTATTATTCTAACTCCTCTTAATGCAAGTGCACAACCGTTCCCTAAAAATGAAATTGAAACTCCTATTGCTATTCCAAGCCAGTATGGAAGTTTTGATTTTGCAGGGAACTCGTCCGTTAATGCTAAAACTTTGATATCATTAAAATTTGGTTTATGCTTCCAGGGTATTGTATAGAATGAGTCACTCATAAACATTTGATGTAATTGTTTTTTGTTTCCATTAACCGTTCCATTCTCAGGAGGCATGTCAAAAATACTTGTTCCACGTCCATAACTCCAAAAGTTTCCTTTAACAGCGTCACTGTTAATCCATTTATTTTTTTGTTCTAAATGTTTTCGTAATTCTGCGAGGTCGCCTACCCTGGAACTATACTCGTTCAGGTATTTTCCGATTTTCTCGTCATTACTGCCTAAAAGACTTATAGGTAGTTTTTCCCTCATTTCCGCGATGGTTTTACTGAGCACGCGTTCTAATGTTTCAACATCTTGAGAATCAATATCTCCATCTTTTTTAACTAATTCAACATATGTTTTTTTGTAAAAATCAAACTCTCCAGCAGGATTAGAATAAGCAGTTTCTTCAGGTTGCGTTACTCTTTCAGGCATAACAAATGCTTGTGTTGCTTGTTCTGGTTCAGAAATGTTGGTTTGTTCAGAACAGCCCAAAGGAAGCAAACCAATAGTAGAAACTATTCCAATTTGAGAATAATTCTTACACTTATCAATTAAAGATTTGTAAAACATTTCAGTCCAACTCCAAATTTTTGAATCTTGTTACTATGTCTGCCCTTGCTTCTTGTTGTGTTGCTGTAAGATTAGGATATTGTTCTTTCACTTCTGCTCTTACTGCATTGATAAATGCTTCTTCAGGACGTTGTTTTTGAGGCAGTGGTTTTGGCACGTTTTGCGGTGCAACAACATATCCTTCTTCGGTAAAAGTTGGTTGTGGTATTGTTCGCGTGCGCTGTCGGAATTCTTCTTGTATTC
>JACQMU010000035.1 GCA_016203425.1 Candidatus Woesearchaeota archaeon | reverse complement strand
GTGCTGGTGTGAGTGCCAGAAATAAATTGTACAATTCTTTGTACTTGTTCGGCCGTGATCCTGCGCGCGTGAGCCATTTTGATTCTGCGTGGAAGGGTTCTAAGATTATCGACAAAATTATTTATTTGAATCCTACTATCTCTATTGAAAAGGATAATACAGTTACTGCTGCTGATGGTTTTGTGCGCTTGTTAAGTCAGGAGTATGAGCAGAACTCGCGCTTGCCGTACAGTGAGGTTCATATTACTATTGTGAATGCTCCGCCTTCTGCAGATAACAAAATTGCTTTTGCGTGGCTTGTTGATGAGGATACTGGCTATACTTTGCCGTTGGGAAATTTCTGGATTAATTTGCGCGGCACTGGTTCATTAACGTATAGGGTTTACCAGTTTTTGGGTGCTTATGACAAGTTTTTGATTACTGATGAGCCAGTGAATTCAGAGTCTCCTTTTCCAGGAGAGCCTATTTTGACAGGTGATTTGAAATGATGCGTTTTGTTGCAGGAATATTGTTGGTTTTTTTACTTGCAGTTAGTATTTTTGCTGATGAGGTTGTAACTGATTATCGTCTTGTTCCGCAGCATCCGCGTGGTGTCGAGCGTGTTAGTAATTACGATCCTCGTGTTCAGTATCTTGGTTGGGAGGATAATGTTTATCTTGAGCCTCCTGAGAAGAAGCCTATTATTGCCCGTGGTTATTCTGAGCGTGTTCCTGCTGGCACTGCGCGTGTTTCATCTACAGATTATGCGAAGCGCAGTCCAAATGCGCCGCAGGCGGGCATAACGTTTAAGGTGAATAATCTTGAATCAACTCGTGACAAGTACAAGGGCAGTAAGCTGTATGAAGGGTGGCTTGTTGATGAGGATACTGGTTATTGGTTGAGTATTGGAGTGTTTTTTACTGATAATTTTGGCAACGGCCGCTTGAATACAGCTACGGCTCCGGTTGGTACAATGCCGCAAAAGCAAAAATTGTTTCACAGCATTAATTTTTATGATGCTGCTGCAGTGACTCTTGAGGATTATCCTGATCCTGACCCTCGCCCTTCTGATAGTGTTGCGTTGTATGGCAAGATTGTTCGCAGGCAGCCGTTTGTTCCTGAGCCAACGACGCAGAATAAATTGTTTGGCGTGAATAAGTATTATCCTGCTCAGTATGGCAATCCTGTTTCGCAGGTGCCTCTTGAAAAGCGTGAAGTGCAGCCGAAAAAATATGTTTATGATTCAACGTTGAAGCAGTGGGTTTCTAGATAAACTTTCTCTTTTACTAATTCCATCCAAATGAATTTTGAAAGCAAAAGTTTATATACTTTTCGTACTATTATAGTACGATGAGGATTGTGAGTGTCGTCATCGACAAAGAAACAGTATTTAAAATTTACAAAAAACACGGCGTAAAATTTACAGAAGTCAAGAGCGCATTGCTGGCAAATCCTTATATTGTGAAAACAAAGTTTGAAAGGTATGTTGCAATCGGGAAAGCACAAAGATGCTTGACTGTTGTGTTTTCATTTGAACAAGGGATTGCAGAAATAATAACTGCATATCCATCATCAGACTGGCAAATAAAATTATACAAAGACAAGAGATAAAAGTGAGAGGTAAAAATTAAAATGGAACTCGAAAACTTAAATGAAGCTGATTTTGGGGAAGAAGTGCATGTTGACATCAAGGAAGAAGCGTTTGAAACAGCGCGTTGTACTAAATGCAACAGAAAAATGCGGGAAATAATTACTGATTTTGAATTGCCAGGTAGGGAGTTGACGCTTCACATTTCTGCTTCGAAATGCCAAAAGTGCGGGAAAGAAATGCTTAATGGCAGGCAAGCTGAGAAATTTCAGTATATGTTGCTTCTGATTGATGCTGTTAAAGATAATGCAAAAATAAAATTTGAGCGAGCTATGAATTATGATGGGAAGAGTTTTTTTATTCGTTTTCCGCAAGAATTGACTGCTGGCTGGGATAAAGATATGGTGACAGAAATAATGCCGATAACAAACAATGAACTAGTGATTCACGTGCATAAAACTTGATTTATAGTGAATGTGCTATAAACCGTGCAGTTATCTATATTTGTGGTCTTCTTTCATTATCATTCTGTTGACGTGCACGCGTGCAATGTCTTTTGAGAACCAGTGTTTTATCTTGCTCAATAGTCGTGGGTCATTGTAGTTTTCGCCAAGTATTGCTGCTGCTAAATGTTTGTATTCGATTGCTACGTCTCTTTTTGGTGTGTAAGTGCTTGCTGGCGTTGTTTTTGACAGTGCTTCAAGAACTTTTATGTCGTCTGGCAGTGCTGCGAGGACTGGGACTCCTGTTGCTTCTTCGATTTGTTCAACTGAGAGTTCGAAGTCTTTGTGGTGGATTTTGTTCAGGATGAGCCCTTCAATTGGTGTGTTGCGTTCTTTTGCTGTTTTGACTGCGTGTATTGTGCAGCTTAGTGTTGGGTTGTCTGGGCTTGTGACTACGAATAGTTTGTCTGATGCTATCATTGTTGCGAGCATTTCTTCATTTAGGTTGGGTGAGCTGTCGAGCAGTATTGTGTCGTAGTGTTCTTTTAGTGGGTATAATTTTTGTTTGAGTTTGAATATTCTTACTGGTTTTTTTGTTAGTGCTCCTGCAATAACGTGAAATCCTAATTTGTGTTCTTGCACTGCTTCTTCAATTGGGATTTTGTCGACGAGTACGTCGTGTAATGATTTCTCTGGCTCTGCAATGCCTAAGTGCAGTCCTAAGTTTGGTGCTGAAAAGTTTGCATCCACCAGCAATACTCGTTTTCCAAACTCTTGTGCAAGAACTGTTCCAAGATTGACTACTGTTGTTGTTTTTCCAACGCCGCCTTTGATGGCAATGATTCCTATTATGTCTCCCATGTTCCCTCTTTTTTTTGTATGATTATGTGGATTGTGCTTCTAAATAAACCTTTTTGTTGCCGCACGCCACCACAATGGCGCTGTCGGACACTGCGTGTCCTCGTTC